>NZ_DFME01000052.1:0-17122 GCF_002375605.1 Hyphomonas sp. UBA3601
ATCAGCGAGGCAGCCACCGAGACAACCTGTTTCGGCGAGACGTCCATGAACTGGATGTCGTCGCGCGACACCATGGTCGCTTCGCCAGCCACACGGGCGTTGACGAATTCGTTCGCCAGCATGCCCTTCTCGTCCACGGTCGCATTGGCCTGCGCGATGGAATAGATGCTCTCTTCCATGGCCGACAGGTAGACCACTTCATCGGTCTGCTTGCCGTTCACGACCTTGCGGTACGGGCTCTCGATGAAGCCNNCGCTGCATGTTCGAGCCCATGAGAGCGCGGTTCGCGTCGTCGTTTTCCAGGAACGGAATGAGCGCCGCAGCCACGGATACGATCTGCTTCGGCGACACGTCGACGAAATCGACCTGATCCGGCGGCACCATCTCGAAGTCGCCGTCGATACGGCAGTTTACGAGCTCGCCCTGAATCTCGCCTTCCGGGCTCACTTCCACATTCGCCTGCGCGATGCGGTAGCGGCTTTCTTCCATGGCCGAGAGATAGACGACCTCGTCGTCGAGCTTACCGCCCTTCACGCGCCGGTACGGGCTCTCGATGAAGCCGTACTTGTTGACGCGGGCATGAGTCGCCAGTGAGTTGATCAGGCCGATGTTCGGGCCTTCCGGCGTTTCAATCGGACAGATCCGACCATAATGGGTCGGGTGCACGTCGCGCACTTCAAAGCCGGCACGTTCGCGGGTCAGACCACCTGGGCCAAGCGCTGACAGGCGGCGCTTGTGGGTGATTTCCGACAGCGGGTTGGTCTGGTCCATGAACTGCGACAGCTGCGAGGAGCCGAAGAATTCACGCACCGAAGCCACAACCGGTTTCGCATTGATCAGGTCATGCGGCATGACCGTATCGATATCGACAGAACCCATACGCTCCTTGATCGCGCGCTCCATGCGCACGAGGCCGATGCGGTAATTGTTTTCCATCAGCTCGCCGACCGAACGGACACGACGGTTGCCGAGGTTATCAATGTCGTCGACTTCGCCCTTGCCGTCCTTCAGGTCGAGGATGACCTTCATGACACCCAGAATGTCGTCATGGCGCAGCACGCGCATGTCGTCAGGAGCGGCCTCATAGCCGGGCACGCCCACATTCAGGCGCATGTTCATTTTCACGCGGCCAACAGCCGAGAGATCATAACGCTCCGGATCGAAGAAGAGCTGGCCGAACAGGGCGTCAGCGGCGTCCTGGGTTGGTGGCTCACCTGGGCGCATCACGCGATAGATGTCCGACAGGGCTTCAAAACGGGTTTCGTTCTTGTCGGCCTTCAGCGTATTGCGCAGCCAAGGGCCACGGCCGGACGCATCAATGTCGAGCACTTCGATCGTGCTGATGCCGTAATCGCGCATTTCCGCGATGATTTCTTCTTCCAGCATGTCGCCAGCTTCGCCGAAGATCTCACCGGTTTCGGTGTTCACAACATCACGCGCCAGGAACTTGCCGACCAGAGCGTCGGACGGCACGAGGATCTCGTCTGTATTGGCTTCCGCGATCCGCTTGGCCTTCAGGGCGGTGATCTTCTTGCCAGCTTCGGCAACGGATTTGCCGGTCTTGGCATCAACAAGGTCGTATTCGGGCTTCACACCCTTCCACGCATCGGCGCGGAAACCGGTGATCCAGCCAGCCTTGTCCATGCGATAGATGGAGTTGGTGTAGAACAGGTCGAGGATCTGCTCGGTGTCATAGCCGAGCGCATACAGCATCGTCGTCGCCGGCAGCTTGCGCTTGCGGTCGATACGGATGTTCAGCACGTCCTTGGCATCGAACTCGAAGTCGAGCCACGAACCACGGTAAGGAATGATGCGGGCTGCGAACAGCAGCTTGCCGGAGGCGTGGGTCTTGCCCTTGTCATGATCGAAGAACACGCCCGGAGAGCGGTGCATCTGCGAGACGATCACACGCTCGGTGCCGTTCACCACAAACGTACCCTTGTCAGTCATCAACGGGATGTCGCCGAGATAGCATTCCTGCTCTTTGACTTCCTTGACCGAGCGGGCGCCGGTGTCCTCGTCGACATCGAACACGACGAGCTGGAGGCGAACCTTCAGCGGCGCCTGATAGGTCAGGTCGCGCTGGACGCACTCTTCCACGTCGAATTTCGGCGTTTCAAATTCGTAAGAGACATATTCCAGCGTCGCGCGCTCGGAAAAGTCGGAGATCGGGAACACAGACTTGAACACGCCGCCCAGGCCATCATCCGTCCGCTTGTCGGCGGGGGTGTGCATCTGGAGGAAGTGTTCGTAGCTTTCGCGCTGAACCTCGATCAGGTTTGGCATTTCGATGGCTTCGGGAATGCGCCCGAAGGATTTGCGGATACGTTTCTTTTCCGTGAAGGAGAGTGCCATCCCAGGATCCCATTTTTTGTGTCGTCAGCCACCGGGCTGACAACTATATCGCCAGAACGCGAGTTCGCGGCGGCCTCAAAATGAAACCGCCGCGCAAGTCTTGATAGGGCAACGCCTCGCGCGAACGCCGCCCGGATTTGAAGTCGCCGGAGCTTACTTGAGCTCGACTGTTGCGCCGGCTTCTTCGAACTTCTTCTTGAGCTCTTCAGCTTCTGCTTTCGGAGCGCCTTCCTTGACAGCTTTTGGAGCAGCTTCAACGAGCTCCTTGGCTTCTTTCAGGCCGAGGGACGGCTGAACTTCGCGGACAAGCTTGATCACGTTGATCTTCTTGTCGCCAGCGGAGGTCAGAACCACGTCGAACTCGTCTTTTTCTTCTGCAGCAGCAGCGCCGCCCGCATCACCAGCAGCGGCTGCAACAGCAACCGGAGCAGCGGCGGAAACGCCCCACTTGTCTTCGAGCAGTTTCGCCAGCTCAGCCGCTTCGAGAACGGTAAGAGCGGAGAGGTCTTCGACAATCTTTTCGAGATCTGCCATTTTTCTAATTCCTGTTTGGTTCGGTGTTTGTAGTCTTTAAAGTGCGAAAACGGGTAGCTTATGCGGCATCCTTGGAGCCGTAGGCCGCCACCACGCGAGCGAGCTGGCCAGCCGGAGCCTGAACGACGCCTGCAACTTTCGTTGCCGGTGCCTGCAGGAGGCCAATAAGCTTGCCACGAAGTTGGTCGAGAGAAGGCAGTTTCGCGAGGCTTTCAACGCCTTTGGCATCGAGAACCTGATCGCCCATCACCGCGCCGAGGATTACGAGTTTGTCGTTTTCCCTGGCAAACTCGTCAGTGGCTTTCGCCGCCGACACCGGATCGGGAGAGTAAGCAATCGCCACAGGACCTGAGAACAGTTCCTGGGCAGCATCGCCGCCTTGTCCGTCTAGAGCGATTTTCGCCAGACGGTTCTTGACCACCTTAAGCTGTGCGCCATCCTTACGGAGCATGCCGCGCAACTTGGTCATTTCCGCAACGGTAAGACCGGTATAGTGCGTCACGACGACAGCACCGGACTCGCCGAAAACCCCTTTGAGGGTTTCGAGAGCCACTGTTTTTCCAGCTTTATCCATAGCGGGTCTCCAGTTTGAGGCGCCCGGACCATCCGGCCGCCCTGGTAATCGCCTTCTGGCCTTGCAGCCTTCCAGCGCCTGCCCAGGGATTGGCCTGCCCGGTTTTTTAACTCAGGGCGCTAACCCCTTGTATCCGAACCGTTTATACGCCTCACCCCGTCTGCATAGGTGACAGAAGACTGTCTTTATCCCCCTGAAAAGAGGGGCCTATGGTCTAGGACAGGAAAACGGGAGGTCCCCGATGCATATCAGAGAACTCCCGTCAAGAGCGGGTTGTTAACGCTTCTTGTGGAAACCCGCAACCCCCCATTGTGATAAAAAGTCAAGGGCGGGCTGGAAAGCCAATCGCGGCCTGCGGGAACAGCCCGATAATATGCCGGCGGGCAAACCGGGCCCGCATTCGGATCGCTGCAATTCCTTCATCACGAATCAGGATTTCGCGCAAGCGAGCATTGCCTATCCGACGAACTCCCAACCCTCCGTCTCAATCAAATCAATCGCTTGCGAAATAGTTCGCCAATCTCATCCCCCTCGTCTGAGGCTGGGCGATACTGCACCGCATGGAAACGCATCCCGACCCTATCCCCACGGCCGCTGAGCCGGACCGGCTTGAAGCCGTCGCGCTGGAGATCGCCGCCAAGATGGTGGCCGCGCTGACAAGGCTTGCGGGCAACGGCCTCGCGCTCGCCCGGCGCGGCATGCAGGACTTGCCCTTCGTGGAAGACTTGCTGCGCCGCGTGATCTATCTCATGGCCCTGCGGCTGGATGCGCCCGCCCCGGCGCCTGCGGCAATCCCGAAGCGCCCGGCCGCCTCCGCCCCCTCTGCCGAGATGGAACGCGAACCGCGCGCGCCCCGCTTCCGCCTGATCGAACCGGAACAGGACCGCGATCCGCGCCGCCTGCTCACCCCGGCTGAATGCCCGCGCGTAACGCTGATGGATGACACGGCGCAGCCCTTCATTCCGCCCATCCAGGCGGCCCCCAAGCCCCCGCGCCCAAGGCCCGGTTTCGAAGATCGTTATCTCCGCCGGACCCAGGCGCTCGCCGATGCCCTTGCCAACCTCGACACTTATGCGATGCGCATGGCCCACTGGATGGCCCGGCAGGCATCGAATGGCGCAAAGCGGTTGAGCCCCCTCGCCGCCGCGCCCGCGCCGGAACATGCTGAGATCGCAAAGACGGAGCCAGCCGTGCCGGTCCTGTCCGATCTCTACCTCCTCGTCCTGATGGCGCTTGGCTCGGATACGAGCTGACCCCCACACTCATCGCCAGTCCTGACCAAACGCCCCGGTCCCACCGGCGGCGGCGCATCTGCTGCGGGTTCACCCTCCCCCCGTGTGCAAGTGTCGCGTTCGCATCCTGGAAAGGGCGCGCTATAGCCGCGCCCCATGCCTGCGCTGTTCAGACATCTCCGCCTCCTTGCGCTTCACCGATGTCGAGGCGCGCCTGATCGGCTTTGACCTTGATGCAGGCATGCGCCGGGGATGCGACCATGGGGGCTATTTGTATCCCAAACGAAAAAGCCCGGCGCATCGCTGCGCCGGGCTTTACTGTGTTCTCTCTCTCAATCCGATGTCGGACTTAAGCCGTCTGGTTGGCCTCGGCCGTGTCGATCGTGACGCCAGCGCCCATTGTGGACGACAGGGTGATCTTGCGAACGAACTGGCCTTTGGCGCCCGATGGGCGTGCCTTGGTCAGGGCATCAAGGAAGGCTTTGACATTGGTTTCGATGTCGCCTTCGGAGAAGCTGGACTTGCCGATACCGGCATGGATGATCCCGGCCTTCTCGACGCGGAACTCGACCGAGCCGGACTTGGCGTCCTTGACGGCCTGCGCCACGTTTGGCGTGACCGTGCCGACTTTCGGGTTCGGCATCAGGCCGCGGGGCCCGAGCACCTTACCGAGACGACCGACAACGGCCATCATGTCTGGCGATGCGATGACGCGATCAAAGTCCATGAAGCCGCCCTGGATTTTTTCCATCAGGTCTTCAGCGCCGACGAAATCGGCTCCGGCTTCCTTGGCTTCGTCCGCCTTGGCGTCCTTTGCGAACACGGCGACGCGAACGTCCTTGCCGGTGCCCGATGGCAGGTTGACCACACCGCGGACCATCTGGTCTGCATATTTCGGGTCAACGCCGAGATTCACGGCGATCTCGACGGTCTCGTCGAATTTCGCTTTCGCATTCGATTTCACCAGAGCAACAGCTTCGGTGATCGTGTAGGCCTTGTCGGCATCCACGGATTCGATGATTGCGCGGGTACGCTTTCCTGGTTTCGCCATGATGCTTACTCCGTCACTTCGATGCCCATTGCGCGGGCGGAACCGGCAATGATTTTCGAGGCTGCGTCGAGGTCGTTTGCGTTCAGGTCTTCCATCTTCATTTCCGCGATCTCGCGAACCTGAGCCATGGTGACCTTGCCGACCGTCTCATAGCCGGGCTTGTTGGCGCCGGAAGCAGGCTTCTTGCCGAGCTTCAGCTTGGCAGCCTTCTTCAGCAGCACAGTGGCCGGTGGAGACTTCACGATGAAAGTGAAGGACTTGTCCTGATAATAGGAGATCACGACGGGAACGGGCAGGCCCTGTTCCATGCTCTGTGTCTTGGCGTTGAACGCCTTACAGAATTCCATGATGTTGATTCCGCGCTGACCGAGCGCCGGGCCGACTGGCGGCGACGGGTTGGCTTGGCCGGCAGGAATCTGGAGCTTGAGGTGCCCCAGGAGTTTCTTAGCCATATTGTCCTCTCGAACGTTTCAGATGGGGCGGTGGTCTTTCGATCCGCCCGGTTACTTTGGAGGTTCGTGGTCTGGCCGGGCTAACGGCCTCCCACGGAAGTGGGGCGTATGGCTGAAAGTGCAGGGAATTGCAACTCCCCAGCTGAATCGCTGCACCTCAGCCTGCGCGGCTAATCCTGCGCAATCTTCTTCCTCATCATCACGTCGATCTGCACGTCGTCCCCCAGGCGGAAACTGTGGCGGCCAAAGGGCTCGAAGCCCTGATGCGCGTAAAAGGCGATGGCCTTCTGGTTGTGTTCCCAGACGCCCAGCCAGACCCAGTTCACACCGGCCTCCTGCGCCGCCTCCAGCGCGGTGGCCATCAGGCGCTTTCCGATGCCCCTGCCCTGAAAGGCACGGGTCGCATAGATGCGCTCGATTTCCATCGCGTTTTCGAGGTCCTGCTCGGTCTGGGCAGGCCCGGTGTTCAGCTTCAGATATCCCGCAATGTCAGAGCCGGTCCGGGCAAAATAGAAGCGGGAATGCGGGTTTTCATACTCTGCCCTGACCTTGTCCATGTCGAAGGCGACGGACGTATAGGCGGAAATATCCTGCGGGGCGTTCTGGCTTGAAAACGTGTCGAGGAAAGTGGCCTCGGCCAGATCCCGCAAAACAGGCAGGTCTTCGGGCCCTACCGGGCAAATTCTCATCAGGTCAGTCATGCTGAAGGGCTGCCAGATCACCGGCAGAGTTCAAGTCCTTTTTCCCGCCGGCGTCGCAAACAACAGTCGGCAGGTCGCGCCAATGCGCACGCGGCCATCGGCCTGAACAAAGGGCGCAATCGCCGCCGCATGGGCTGCGTTCACAGCCGCCTCACCCGAGGCGTCCATGGCCTTCGCCGCCACACCGGAGGAGCCGATCCCGCGCACGGCCAGGGCCTCGCTTTCATATTCCCACGGGCTGGACACATCCACGACCTCCAGCGGCGTCAGCCCTGCCTCGGCTGCGAACGCCCGCAGCCTGGCTTCGTCCGACAGCGCAAACGGTCCGGGCGCGCCCGGTGGCGGAGGCGGCAGGAGCTGTTTCAGGGCGCCGACAATCGCGGCCGCCTCCATGCCGTCCGGCTCGCCCCAGGTCATGATGACCACAGTGCCCGAAGGCGCCGTCACGCGCCGTGCTTGGGCCAGCGCCGCGCCGGGATTTCCGGCATATTGGAAAGAGTTGAAGCCGACGACCACATCGAAGCTGTCATCCCCGAATGGCAGGTCTTCCAGGTCGCCTGTCTGGAAAGCGCCCTGCGGGACACGGTCGCGGGCAATCTGGAGCAGCAAGTCCGAGGCATCAATTCCCGTCACCTGCGCGCCGCGATCCGCCGCCAGCGCCGCAGCCATGCCGGATCCGCACCCGGCATCAAGATAGCGCGTGCCTGCCCCGACCGCTGCGTGCTCAAGCGCGGCAACGTATCCGGCGCGGAATCCACCCTCCTGCAAATCGGCCCAGTCACGCGCCCGCATACCCCACAAACGGCCATTGGCCCCGGCCGTCCTGGGCGTGTTGGTTGCTGTCATCTGTTCCCCCCGGTCCTGCGCGGTTAACTGGCGCGCGTTCATCCCGCTGTCAGAACACCACGGATGGCGGAGTTATCACACCCCCGGAATCAAAAAGGCCGCCTCCTTTCGGAGACGGCCAATCTGATACAACTGGAAAAGTCCTGACGGACTATTCAGCGGTGATCGTGTCGACGGCGGTCTTGCCGCTGCGCTTGTCAACGGCGGTCGTGAAGGAAACCTTCTGACCTTCGGACAGGGCGCGCATGCCAGCGCGCTCAAGCGCCGTGGCGTGCACGAACACGTCGGTGCCGCCATCGTCTGGCTGGATGAAGCCGAAGCCTTTTTGGTCGTTGTAGAATTTTACGGTGCCACTTGTCATGAAACACTCCTGAATAGATGCGGTCCTGCAACATGCGGGTCCGCGGGAACACGAATTTTGTATGGGAGGTCTCTGAAGGAGTGGCAGGGCAAGCCCGTTCACTCAATGCCTGATCGTCCGGCGAAAAGTCGAATTCCCCATATAACGGGTATTTCCACCAATACAACCGCGCGTCTCCACCCGCGACTGTTTAAAACACGCAAAAGCCCGGCAGCACAGGGCAACCGGGCTCTCGAAATTCTGGTCGGCCGACCGACTACATCAGCGCATAACCCCGCGCATTGATATAACGCTTCAGCTCTTCGGCCCGGCGCAGTGGATCCGGGTGGGTGGACATGAACTCGGCCGGGCGCTGGCCTTCCGACTGCGCGGCCATCAATTCCCACAAGCGCACGGATTCGCGGGTGTCATAGCCGGCATTGTGCATGTAATCGACGCCCAGCTTGTCAGCCTCCAGCTCATGCCGGCGGCTATAGGGCAGGATCACGCCGAATTGCATGGCCGCGCCACCGAGAGCGCCGATGGCCGTGCCATACTTGCTGAGCTCTTCTGACTGCGCGACGGCGATCTGACCCGCCATCAGGCCAACTTGCGCTGCGGTCGAAACCGACAGGCGCTCTGCAGCATGGCGACCGACCACGTGGCCGGTCTCATGGCCCAGAACGGACGACAGCTGGTCGTCATTCTCGGTCAGTTCGGTAATGCCGCGATAAATGCCGACGCGGTTGCCAGGCATCACGAACGCGTTGACGTCATCGGTGTCGAACACCGCCACGTCCCAATTAGCGTTCGGGTCGATATGACCCGCCTTCACTGCGCCATCAGACGTACGCTCCCAGATGCTCAGCACCTGGTTTTTCAGGCGCGAGTTCGAGACAACGGGCGTCTGCGATTTCATGTCGGTCCAGGCCGTTGCGGCCATGCTGGCCACCTGCTCTTCCCCGAACAGGATCAGCTGGCTGGATCCGGTCGCCGGGTTTGTGGTGCAGCTGGAAATGAAGGGGAATACGGTGCCTGCGGCAATACCGGTAATCAGCGCGCGGCGCGACAGGCGCACCTGCGGTGCTCCGGCCAGAACTTCGCTATCAAATTCAACTAGATCGGCCATCTCATTCTCCCTATCGCCTCGAGCCAGAGGTTACCCCTGCACCCTCAAAAAGCAATCGCACCCCTGCACGATTGGTTCCCAACTTGAACGATTACGGCTGAATAGGTCCTGAATGGGCGGTTGCCTAGGCGTCCTCGTCCACCGTGTCGCCTGCCAGGATCGCCGCTTGCTGCACCCAGCCCTCACGTGTGATCCGACCGGAGAAATTGAGCTCATGATCCACCCATGTGACGTTTTCAGGCGTCCAGGCAGCGATCTGGTCATAGTGCCAGATGCCCATACTGTTCAGCACTTCCTGAATCTTCGGCCCCACACCGCCAATGATGGTCAAATCATCCGGCGTGTTGGCAACGGGCTTGTCGAGCGCCATCGGCTGTACGCCTGCGGGCCCCTCTTCTGCGGTCTCGTCGGACCCGGAGTCGTCATTCGCCTCTTCCGTGTCCGCTTCGACGAAATCCGCCTCGTCTTCGGGCGCGGACTCACTCTCGGCCACGCCCAGTTCGGCGGCGTTGTCTGACGCTTCGTCTTCCTCATCGGTCAGTTCGAGCGCTGCCAGGATAGCCCGGCTGGCCTCATCTGCGCGGTCGATATCGGTCTCTTCGTCTGACCCGTCGGCGGGCACTTCATCATCTGCATCGACCTCGGCAGTCTCTGCATAGTCTTCAGTCAGTTCGTCCTCGACGGGCGTCAGTTCTGTATCGTCGAACGCTGCCTCTGCCTCAGCAGGCGCCTCATCGGCGAACCGGTCAACAATCTCGAAAGCAGGTACATCCGGTTCAGCGTCAGGATCAGCGGCCAGCTCGGCTGGCGCTTCCGGCTCCTGTTCAGCCTCAAACTCAATCGCCTCTTCGATGTCATCTTCGGCATCTTCCGCGAGTTCTTCGGCAAAGTCGGCTTCGTCACTTGGCTCGGCTTCAGGCTCGGCAAGCTCAACCTCCGGCTCGTTTTCAGCTTCGCCATCAAAGTCCGGCACGGATTCCAGTTCAGATTCGGGCTCGGTCTCCGGCAAGTCCGGAAGAGGCTCCGGCGTGATGGCCGCTTCGGCAACCGCATCGGCCTCAATGCCCTCTTCCTCGGCGTCTTGGTCGCCTTCGAAATAGGCAAGGCGGCCTTCCAGAAAACGATTGCGCCAGCGCAGGCGGGCCAGTTCTTCTTCCGCCTCACCATTGCCGTTACGCCCGCTTGGCGTAGCTGCCGGGGCTTTCACCTTGGCGAGTTCATCTTCCAGCGCTTCGACGCGCTGCTTCAGGAAATTCTGTTGCCATTCTGCCTTGGCCGCATCGGCGTCGCTGGTCTCGCCAGTCGCCATCGCAGCAGGTGCCGCCTCCGCAGGGGATGCGCCAGCGGCTTCGCTGCCCCCCTCGCCGATCATGGCTTCCAGATGGCGTACACGGCTTTCGAGGTGACGGTTGCGCCAAACCAGCGCCGGGTTCGGATCGGTCGCGCCGCCAACAGCAGCAAGCGTGCCCACAGCGCCAGCTCCTGCCGCACCCGCAGCCTTTGCGCCGCTCACCAGCGCCTCGTCGGCTTTCGCCTTCAGCGCTTCCAGCTCGCTCTTGGCGCGGCTCAATTCATCACTCATGCGCTGGAATTTCACATTCTGCTCGGCCTGAGCCTCACGCGCATTCGTATTGCCCACAGGCTGACCACGCTGGGCCGCATACAGGCTTTCAATCTCTTCCTTGGCCTGTTCGAGTTCGGTCTGGGTAACATCGCGCTCGACCATTGCGCGCCGCATTTTTCCAACCAGCATCATGCCGCGAATGGACCAACCCAGCAGCAAACCGAATACGGCAACCCCTGCCAGCGCCGCCCACATATGTGCCAATAGCCACGCCATCATTCGCTCCGTTCTCGAACCTTGAACCCAATCCGGCGATTCTTCGCCCGACCGTCTTCTGTGTCATTACTCTGCACAGCCTCGTCGGGACCATACCCAATTACAGTCAGCCGAGAAGGAGAAAATCCGGCCGAAACCATATAATCCCGCACAGCCAGCGCCCGTGCCTCGCTGAGGGCAATATTTGCCTCCCGCTCGCCCGTGGAGTCGGTATGGCCGCCCACTTCAAACACCAGATCTCGCGCACACCGCTCAGATACGGTCATGACCTTGTCCAGCGTCAGGCCGCTTTCACGGCTAATGTTTGCCAGGCCGGTCTCGAAATACACCTTGTTGGTCTCCATCACCGCGTCAAAGGCCTGCTGGCAGGCCGCAACCGGGTCTGCCTGAAAGTCGATGTCGCGAATCTCGTCCACATCTACCTGCACCGTATCGGCGAAGACTGTGACAGGATAAGGGCCACCAAGATTGGCCATATCCTGCTGGAGGTAGGCAATCGTGGACCCTGACGCCTCGCCCTCGAAACTGAGACCGGTTTCCTCTGGCTCGAACGCCATTTCGCCGGACCGGAACTTGGCAAAATGCGGCAAGCCCACGCGCACGCCGTTCAGCCAGCCCGGATGAGGCTCGCCAGCGACCTCCATCTCGTCACGTACGGTGCGCGCATAATATTGCTTGGCGATCGTCAGGATTTCCTCGCGCTCGGCTTCGCTGGCGACCTTGCCGGACAGCACCAGTTCGCCGTCGCCATGCGCCGCGCTCCACAAGGCCGGGCCGCGCAGGAAAGGCTCTCCCCGGAACGGGGCGGTCACATTGGCGATGTCGGCCGAAACCCGCGCGCGGGTCGCAGTCTCCATAGAGACCCCGCGCAACCGGACGCGCGTGTCATGCAGGCGGGCTTCGCCTGTATCGAGTTCAGCCAGGCTGTCCAATGCGAGCCGGGCCATGCCCTGCCAGTAAGCGGCTGGCGCGCCATTGGCCAGCTGCATACGGTCTTCAACCGCGCCATCGCCAGCATGCGAACCGGCATAGTCCAGAAGGTCAGCGCGAATGGTACGCGAGGGCACATGCCCCATCAGGATATAGTCGCCTGCACCAGTCTTGATGGCGCGCCAGACATAGGGGGTCACCGGCGGCGCAGTGCCCACCCCACTCTCGACCATGGTCACTCCGCCAAGGACGATCCCGCCTGACCCGCTGGATGTCAGCACGGTTTCAGCTGCTGCTTCTATGGCATCCATGGAGGGGGCCTTGCCGGTCAGCTCGGCGCGTTGGCCATGCATGCGCACGCCTGCCCAGTCAAAGCCCTGCTCGGCCAGCGCCGCATTGGCGTTGGCCTCCAGCCGCGCTTGGAGGTTTACAGGCGTGTTCGCTGACTGGTACACGGCCCACCAGCCCGTGCAGATCAAGCCAACAAGGGCCACAAATCCAAAAAGGTAGTCGAGCAGTCTCATAGAGGCCCCGCGACCTCCTCCATTGCTAATCCCCTGATAATCAGGGATGCCCTATTCAGCATGTCCTCGCAAGAGTTACCCCGCAGAGTCAGAGACGCCGAATCCCCAGCATGACCCGCCAGATTGAGACGATCAGCAGCGCATCAAACCCGCTCATCAAGTCCTTGAAAAGTCTTGAAAGAAAGAAAGGCCGAGCCGAAACGGGCCTGTTTCTCGCAGAAGGCGCGCGCCTGATTGGCCAGGGGCTTGCAAACGGTTGGAAGGCGGACTCGCTGATTGTCGCGGCAAGCATGGCAGATCGGCCACACCTCGCGGAATTGATCCGTCAGGCAGAGACTTCCGGCGCGCGGGTCGTGCTGGCCGCCGACAAACTGATGTCGCGTATCACTCACAAGGATAATGCGCAGAGCGTGGTCGCGGCGTTCCACCAGCGCCATCTCGGCCTTGATGCCCTGCCGCAGGACAGCAATGGCCTGTTTGTCGCCCTTTATGAAGTGCGCGATCCCGGCAATTTGGGCACAATCCTGCGCACGGCCGACTGCGCGGGCATTTCCGGCGTGATCCTGATCGAAACCTGTTGTGATCCTTACAGTTTCGAGGCCGTGCGCGCCTCCATGGGCTCGATCTTCGACATGCCCTTTGCGACCGCCTCGTTCGACCAGTTCAACGCCTGGCGCAAAAGGCTTGGCCTGACTATGAGCGCCGCGTCGGTCAATGGCACGGCCCGCCATGACCGCACCGATTTCACCTCCAGCTCTGTCATCATCATGGGCAATGAGCAATCCGGCCTGCCGCCTGAAGCCGAAACCGCCTGCGACCAGCTCTGCCTGATCCCGATGCGGGGCGGCGCCGACAGCCTCAATCTCGCCCAGGCCACCGCCATCATGACCTATGAAGCGTGGCGCCAGAGGGATTTCAAATGAAGACCGAAACCCGCCTCCTGATCGCCGACGACTGGAAAGACTACGCCCTGCTCGACAGTGGCCACTTGCAGAAGCTTGAGCGCTTCGGCAGCCAGACCGTCATCCGGCCCGATCCCCAAGCTTTCTGGGAGCCAGCCCGCCCCTTGGAAAGTTGGCGCGCCGATGCGCAGTTTTCTGCGAAGTCGCAAGATGATGACGGCGCGGGCAATTGGGAAGTGCTGTCTCCCAAGGCGCTCGACAGCTGGCCGATGCAATGGAATGGCCTGACCTTCGAGGCGCGCCGTGCTGCCTTCCGGCATATGGGCGTGTTCCAGGAACATTCGGTTCACTGGCGCTTCGCGCAGGAGAAGATCCGCGCAGCCGGCCGTCCGATCAAGGTGCTGAACCTGTTCGGTTATACCGGCATGATGTCGCTCGCCTGCGCAGCCGCGGGCGCCGAAGTGGTTCATCTGGATGCCAGCCCGAAATCAAACGGCTATGGCAAGGACAATCAGGCGATGAGTGGCCTGCAGGATCGGTCCATTCGCTGGATCGCCGATGACGCCATGAAGTTTACCGCCCGCGAGGTCCGGCGTGGCAACGAATATGACGCCATCATCCTGGACCCGCCGAAATTCGGACGCGGCCCAAAGAATGAAACCTGGCGGTTCGAGGAAAACTTGCCCGAATTGCTGGACGTCGTGAAGCAGCTGCTGAGTGACCGGCCCCTGTTTGTGATCCTGACGGCCTATGCCGTGCGCTTGTCTTATCTGGCCCTGTCACAGGCGCTGGCTGACCGGCTCTCCCCGCTGGGCGGCGTGATGGAGACCGGCGAGATGGCCCTGCCCCAGCAAGGTTCAGACCGGCTCTTGCCGACAGCCATCTATGCACGCTGGCACGCGGGCGCCTGACCGCACGCCTCTTTCTGCGCAGCCAGACAAAACAGCCCTTAGCCCGGTTCGGGTGAAGCGCTAAGCGCTGTCACCGCACCCGTTAAAACAAAAACGGCGGCTCCGAAAAGCCGCCGTTCCTGTTTCTGTTACGTCGTCAGACTTAGAAGTCGAACGTCGCACCCATGAAGATGTAGCGACCAAGAGCGTCGTACACTTGTGGGTAGGTGTTACCGTTACCCGGCGCCGTACCGACAACCGAGGAAAGCGGTGGATCTTCGTCCAGGACGTTGTTCACGCCGAGACGCAGGGACATGTAGTCCGTCGCGTTCCAGGAACCGGAAAGATCGAAGTAGTTCTGGGCATCCAGAACACCGTTGATGGTGCCATCGTCACCACCTGCGATTTCGACTTCCGAGAAGTGGCGCCACGTACCGGTGACACTGAACAGGCCTTCGGCATCGGCCCAGGTCATGGAAGCCTTGTGGCGGTATTCTGGCGAAGCACCGTTGGCAACTTCCGTACCACCACCGGAGGCACAGCTGCCGCCGTAGTAGCCGACACAGTCGAAGATATCAGCGCCGGTGGAGTTCGGCAGTGGCTTGGTCTCGAGAGATTCAAGCATCGTACCGACATAGTCGAAGTCGATTCCGCCGCGAGCATCCAGGTCCAGAGCGTAGCTGGCCAGAAGGTCGAAGCCGGAGGTCGAAAGCGAACCGGTGTTGATGTTGGTTGCAACGATGTAGCCGGTCTGACCCGCCCACAGTGTGCCGCCATTGCCGCGATTGACGAGCGAACAGAAGAACGTGTCGCCGGTTTCAAGGCAGGTATCGAGTGCCAGTTCCTGTGGAACCGTACCCACGAGGTCTTCAACAGTGATGTCGAAGTAGTCGAGGGAAACTGTCAGGCCCGGGATCATCGACGGCGTGGCCACGAAACCAATCGTGTACGTATCAGCCGTTTCTGGTTCCAGGTCTGGGTTACCACCGGTCAGCGTGTTGAACTGGCCAGCTGGGTTATCCGCGATGCTGCCGTACTGGGCAGCGGTCACGCCAGTGTTTGCACACTGTGCAGCCGTTGCGGTTGGCGTCGTGCCGGCACATGGATCGTAGATGCCGTTTGAACCTTGAGTCAGGTCGAACAGGCCGATGGACTGTGTCGAGAAGAGTTCGAAGATGTTCGCAGCACGCACGGCGCGCTGGAATGAACCGCGGAAGCGGATGTCTTCAACCGGAGCGTACTCAACACCGATCTTGTAAGCGTCAGAAGACACGGCGTCATAGTTCGACCGGCGATAAGCAAGGTCGACACCCAGGGACTCAACACCCTCATAACCTTCGATCAGTGGTGCGTTGACCTCTGCGAAGTAGTCATAGACTTCCTGCGAACCAGCGATTGGGTTCGTAGGTCCACCCTGACCAGCACCGTCGCCGGACTGGAAGTTGCTGTCTGGGTTGGAGTCGAGGCTATCACGACGATATTCCACACCGAAGGCAACCTTGATGCCTTCTTCAGCCATCGGAGACACGACGCCATAGTCGGCGAGGTCTGCGAAGGTCTTGGCAGTCACAACCGTCTGCTTGACGTCGCCATCCCTGAACAGCGGGTTGACGATGTAGTTCACAGCAGCGTCGCTTGGGCCGGCACCTGAGAAGATGTCGTAAGGAGCACAAGCCGCGTCGTCATTGTTCGGATCGGCATCGGCATTGACCGCACAGACAATGTTGCCCGTTCCGTCATCAACAGCGTAGAGCGCTTTGGACAGTTTCGAGATCGACAGGTCGTTATTGTAGACTTCCGAACGGTGCACGTTGGCGTACACAGCAGAGATGTCATAACCCCATGGCGAGTCGCCAATGGTGCCCTGCAGGCCGATCACACCACGATAGGTCGTGTGACGGATGTCGTTGTTGCGGTTTCCGCCTTCGACGTTCCGGCGAAGGAACAGGACGTCGCCGATACCGGCAATGTCATCACCCGCTGCACCGCGCGACGTACAGATAAAGTCGACCTGTTGTGCGCTCAGGAATGGGTTGTCACAGTTGATGCCGCCATTTCCGCCGGTCACACCGTAACCAAACACACCAGACGGCGCGATTTGGGAATTGGTCTGGTTGTCCATGAACATGAATTCGCCATATGCGTTCACATATGGGTTGATGTCATAGTTCGCGAACGTACCGAAGGAGTAGCGCTCGTTCGGACGCTGGAAGTGGTTGTACGGGTTGTAGTTGAACGTGTCAGAGACAAAGTTCCGCTCAACGAACTCGTCCGTGGTCGGGTCAACGCGAGCCCACAGACCGGTCGGCAGGTTGGAGCCGAGGTCCAGAATGTTGGTGAACTGGTTCGTGGACGAACCGGCACATGTGAAGTCGTTACCACCATTGGTGGTGGACAGGGCACACTGCGAATAGTCGCGGTTAGCCTGAAGAACTTCCTTGGTGTTCTGGAAGCTGGCGAAGCCCATGACGTGACCGCGGCCATTGTCCAGCTTGCCACCGAACGCTGCGGTGATGTCAACGGACTCACCATCAGACGTCGAGCCATCCGGAACCGTGAACTGGGAAGGGTTGTCAGCTGCGAAGCCACCCAGGATGTCCTGGATGTAGCTGTTGGAATTGTCGTGCTGGTAGAAGGAGTAGTTACCTTCCAGGCGAACACCTTCGAAATCCGTGTCGAGCACGAAGTTCACAACACCGGAAACAGCGTCAGAACCGTAGGTTGCGGACGCACCACCGGTCAGGATGTCAACTTTCTTCACCATTGCGGCTGGGCTGAAGTTGATGTCCGGAGCAGCCGTGTTCAGCGAGCCGTATGGCAGG
>NZ_DFME01000052.1:17241-27299 GCF_002375605.1 Hyphomonas sp. UBA3601
GGCGGCGGCCGTTCAAGAGCGTCAGCGTGCGGGAAGCACCCAGGCCGCGAAGGTTGACCGAAGCCGTACCGGTCGCGCCGTTGGCGAGGGCGGAACCCTGAGCACCGAATGCCTGTGGCAGGGCGTTGATCATGTCTTCCGCACGGACAACACCGCGCACGTCGAAGTCGGCGGAGCCGAGGGACGTGACCGGGCTGGTCTCAACCAGGTTGCCGCTTTGCGGGATCAGCGAGCCCGTGACGACGATGGTCTGTTGTACGGATGCTTCTTCCCCGTCCGCCTCTGCTACAGCAATTACGTCTTCATCTGCGTCTTGGGCGTACGCTGGCAGCGCAGCAGCTGCAGCAAGTGCAGCGCCGGCAAACACCGACGACGCCAATAGGCGCTTCTTCAAGTTAAGTTCGCTCACTTGAACCTCCGAAAGGATTGTCAAAAAATGTGTCCACATCATGCAGACAAACCTGGCCCCCTAGACCAAGTCTTACCGGGCAGTAAGGATTGAGCACCTTGCATAGTCAATTGGATGCAGCGGCGCTCACAAGCAAAATGACACCAGTGTGACAGAATCGCATCACCTTTTTGGTCGATTTGGGGCAATATTGTTCCAGATACGCCTGATAAATCCGAAAAAATGCCCCGAACGGATTTTGCGGCGCCCTCCACTATGCTTGTTTTTCAGGCAGGCCACCTGAATTCGAGCCGAGCTTCATGCTGCGCCTGATCGCATTTCAGGCAATTCGCCCTGTTCAGACCAGCATGAAGCTGACAACGACCAGGGAAATGCCCAGCGTGACGCCCACGATCAGGATTGAGAACAACAGGATCAGGGTTCGCAAGGCAGCCATGAATCGCCCCGTCTCGTAAGTCACGCGCAATTGGCGATAGAGATACGCAATGCCGACCAGCACCCCACCCAAGATAAGCTCGCCAAGCCAAGCTGCGTTCACGGCGGCGAGCACAATTAAGAAGGTCGCTGTCAGATAGATGAAGGTCTGCACATGCAGCGCGGTGATCACATGGTCATAGATGTACCGGCTGCGGTGCCACGCATACAGAATCGTCAGCATGAAGGCCAGGATAGGCAGGAACATCAAACTGAATCTCGGCGCCCATTCCCGAATGCGCGCGCCATAGCGATCCTGGTTCTCGTACACGGTCGCCGCATGGTCGGCGGCGCGCCATGCCTGCTCGCGCTCCGCGGGGGTCGCATCCTCGTCCAGTCTTGAAGTGACCTCATCATAAAGCGCGTCGCGATTGATGCGGCCGTCATCCGTCATGATACGCTGAAATGTGATGCCGTGCTCCGCCTGTAGCAATTCCAGCTGGATGAGTTCGCGCTCATCCGGCGTCAGGTCGGGGTCTTCTGCCCGGGCGCGCAATTCCTCCAGCCCCTCTTCGGTCACCACCGGAAGAGGCTCACCATCCTCCCCTATCCCGACATCGATCCCGTTTTCCAGGAGGCGGTCGATCTTGAGAGAATTGTACCAGCCCATCTGATCGCCGAGCGTGAACAGGGTCAGGAAGAAGATCACAGACGCCATCAGGAACATGCGGAAAGGCGGCACATAGCGTGCGCGCTTTCCATCCAGATAGTTCCGGGTCATCCGGCCGGGGCGGAACAACAACATGGGCAAGGACCGCCACAAGCGGCCATCCAGCGCAAATACGTCCGCCAGACTGCTCGCCACCAGATCCCAGACCGGGCGATGGAAGTCAGACGCCAATTGGCCGCACGTTGTGCAGAACCGGTCCTCGACGATGGTCTCGCAATTTGCGCAAGGCAAACCGGACTTTACCGGATGATGGTCTCCGGTCGACAAGCCACTTGCCGACCCGAGACCTGCGGCCTCCATTTCATGTTCCATTTCGAGACCCCCGTCTGTTTACCGCTACTCGGCGCTGAGCCCCTCCCGGCACAGAAAGCGCGAGCGATGCTGATCCTTCGCATTTTCTTCCCAGCCGGTCAGCTCCGGATCGACCATGTTCTTGGTCACCTGAAACCACATCGGCGTAATCGGATATTCTTCGAGCATCAGTTCTTCAGCGGCTGCGAAGACTTCTGCCCGCATCTGCAGGTCCAGCTGCTGGTTCGATTGGCTCAGAAGCGCATCATACTCCGGATTGGCATAGTCGCCATAGTTTTGCTGGCCCGTATTGGAATCGAGCAGGTAAAGAAAGTTGATCGGATCATCGAAATCCGCGACCCATGCCGCATCCGCTACCGAGAAGTTTCCGGTCCGCAAGCGCGAATAGAGCACTTTTGTATCCTGTTTCACGATGGTCGGGTTAACCCAGGGGGCGATATCACTCCAATTGGACTGAGCGACCGGCGCCACCTTCGGATTGTCGTCCGTCGAACGGTGAATGAATTCGAACTCAAGCGGATTGCCCGGGCCGAACCCTGCCGCTTCCAACAGGCTGCGCGCCTCGGCAAGCCGATCTTCGCGTGAGGTGTCCTTCCAATCCATGGATGGCCGACTGACATCGTAATTATTGATGCCCGGTGGCACGAAGGAATACGCTGGCAGATAGCCCTGTGTCAGCACGTTGCGAACCATGAACTCCCGGTCGAGCGCCATTGAAAGGGCCTTGCGCACGCGCACGTCGTCGAACGGCTCAACGGTGGTGTTGAATGTCCAGTAGGTCGAGATGAGAGAAGGTGTCGTGCGCAGCCAGCCGGGGAATTTCGCATCCAATTCGGTATAGCGAGACCCGTCAAAGGCATTATTGATGTCCAGTTCGCCTGCGGAAATCTTGTTCTCGACGGCCGACAGGTCTTCCAGTTCCAGATACACGACCCGATCAAAACACGCCTCCGGCGCGCCAAATCCGGTCGGGTTCTTGTCGGCGACCAATTGGTCACCCGTGCGCCAGTAGACCAGCTTGTAAGGACCGTTGACGACAATATTTTCCGGCTGGATCCACGCATCTCCGTGCGCTTCGATGGCCCAACTCGGCAACGGATAGGTCGTGTAATGGCTCAGCAAGCCAAGCAAATAAGGCGCCGGGTATTCCAAAGTGATTTCCAGCGTCTTGTCGTCGATGGCTTTCACGCCCAGTTCTTCGGGCGGCAATTCCTGTGAACTCACCTTTTGCGCATTCTTGATCAACCAGAGGAGCGACGCGTATTGCGAAGCAGTTTCCGGGTTCTGGATGCGGCGCAGGCTGTAGACGAAGTCGCCGGCAGTGACGGGCGTGCCGTCAGACCAGACATGATCACCCAAAGTGAAGGTCCAGACCAAACCATCTTCACTGACTTCATAACTGTCGGCCATACCCAGCACCGGGCGGCCATCTGGGCCATCCGTGGTCAGGCCGATGATCATGTCGCCAATGATAATGTTCTCCCACTGCGCGGATGATTTGTTGGGGTCCAGCGTGTCCACCTTGGCCGAAATTCCCCGGCGCAGGGTCGGCACGTCAGAGGCTGCGGAATCCCCACCGCCCCCGCAGGCGGCCAGTGTCAGGGCAAGTGCGGCAGCCAGGCCGGTTGTCATCAAGGCGTTCAACTTCATGGGTTTTGTGTCTCCAACGTCTTTTCCGCGATCGCGCGATTTGCAACACTGCTGCCAGACCATTACGGTTTTGCAAAGCCTTCCTGCTGGAAGTCGCACATGAGGTAACAGGAATGACCCGAATTTGGTGCATTGCAGGGATGATTTTTGCGCTTGGCGCAACAGCCACTGCACAAGATGTCTCAACCGATGACGTCTATGCCTGCACATCCGTCGCCGAAGATGCAGAGCGCCTTACCTGTTACGATGCGGCTGTTGGACGGCTGCAAGCCGCCGAAGCGGCGGGCGACGTCACAACCGTGACCCGACAGGAAGTCGAACAGGTCCGCCAGGATTCCTTCGGCTTCTCCATTCCGTCCCTGCCCTCTCTGACGCTCGGCAAATCTGACGACCAGAGCCTCAAGGAGATGACGCTCCCTGTGAAAGCCGTGCGCGGCAATCGTGGAAATCTGGTGATCACGCTGGAAAATGGACAGGTCTGGCGGCAAACCGATTCCAAGGCGCTGCGCAATAATGGCCAGACCGAAGCCCAGATCTATGAAGCGGCCTTCGGCAGCTACAAGATGAAACTGGATGGCGGCATCGCATTCCGGGTCGAACGCGTGAAATAATACGGGAATCCTTGCCGCAAACTTCAGCAAACACTGACCGAACCGCGCGCAGGCCAGCAATGGCTTGACCTATTCCGGGCACGTGGCTTGCTGAATCGATGAAACCTTTCTCAGGCTGAGACGTAGTCCCGTCGAGCGACTGGAAGGGAATCTGCGTATCCGGACGAAGATCACTGCCCACAGGAATACGCGCTGGCTGAAGCGCTTTCGCCCGCCCCTTCTGTTTGCGCTGGCCGGCGCGGCGCTGGTCTTTGCGACGCCATACCTACCTCAGTACATCCCTGACGGCTTTGTCTCAGGCGACCGGCTCGAGCGAATGGCAGGGATCAGTTCAGGCGTATTGTTCATCATCGCCTTTGGCTGGCTGGTCGGCACCATTGTCGATGCCTTGATCAAACGCCGTCTGGCTGGCCTGCACCTCGATGCAGAAGACAATCTGGAAGCACGCAAATCGGCCACGCGGCTGGATGTCGTGCGCCGCGTCTGGATCGTCATTGCCGGAATCGTCACCCTCGCCGCCGCGCTCACCGTCATTCCCGGCGTGAAACAGATTGGCGTCAGCCTGTTTGCATCGGCCGGAATCGCGGGCATCGCCATCGGCTTGGCGGCCCGTCCCGTACTCAGCAACCTGATCGCCGGACTGCAGATCGCCTTCACCCAGCCGATCCGGCTGGATGACGCCGTCGTCGTCGAAGGTGAATGGGGCTGGATCGAGGAAATCGGCCTCTTCTATGTTGTCATCAAGATCTGGGACTGGCGACGCCTCGTCGTGCCGCTCTCCTATTTCATCGAGACGCCTTTCCAGAATTGGACCCGCAAGAGCGCCTCCATCATCGGCAGCGTCTACTGGACGGTAGATTATCACGCACCCATCGCGCGGATGCGCGAGAAGCTGGAAGAGATCTGCAAGTCCACCCCGCTCTGGAATGGCGACGTGGTGAATTTGCAGGTTACCGAAGCCTCGGGCAATTCTGTAACGGTGCGCGGGCTCGCCTCGGCCAGCACGTCTCCGAAAGCCTGGGACTTGCGTTGCCTGATCCGTGAGCAGATGATCGAATGGCTTCAGGCCGAGCATCCCGAAGCCCTGCCCCGGCTGCGCGCTGATACGGATGTAAAATTGCCAGAGGATTTCGGCGGCTTTGCGCCCCAGCAGGGTTAGTCGCTACCAGGGATGGGTCTTGCCTTCAAAGTCCAGGAAGCGCAGCTCGCTTGATGGCCCTGCCGTGGTGATGACCGTGTAGAGGCCAGCAGCACTCTGAGCCGGATTGACTGGCGCCTGCTTGCCACCCATGTCAGTGTTCACCCAGCCCGGATGCAGCGCGAGCAGGGTCACCCCCTTCTCCGCAAGTTCGGGCGCGGCGGCACGCAAGGCCATGTTCAGACCCGCCTTGGACGTGCGATAGATCAGTCCGAAGGACGCATGCGTGTTCTCGATGGATCCCATCATGCTGGACAGGCTGGCCGCCATCTTCACATCGCTGGCCGCAATATTGTCCAGGAACGTGTCGATCATTCGAATCGGCGCAATCGTGTTCACCGCCAGCATGTTGGCGAACGCGTCATAATCGAGATCCTTGAACGCAGCGAAACTGCCAATGCCGGCATTGTTGATCAGATAGTCGATGGGCTGGTCGCCGACCGCTTCCTTCAATGCCGCCACCGAAGCTGCATCGGTCACTTCGAGCGGATAAACTTTGGCGCCCGTCGCGTTCAGTTCGTTTGAGGTCTCAGGGTCGCGCGCCGTGGCAATCACGTCATGACCTTGAGCGAGAAACTTGCGGACAAGCTCCAGACCGATCCCACGATTTGCACCGGTGATAAGCGTGGTAGTCATAGAAACTCTCCGTCTGGATAGGTCTGGGTATATGGGAACGCGTCGGCAAACGCTGCGACAGGGCCGCTACGACTCTGGCAAAATCCGGTAGACCGCAGTTGCTTTCATCAGGGGCTTGTCACCTTGGCGGGCCATGCCGCCGGTGAACAGGATTGTGCGAGTTTGCCGGTCAACCTTGGGCTCCAACGTGACATCGGCGCCTTGAGCCGCCTCAGAGGACACGTCGATCGTGACAGAAACCATTTCCACCGGATTGGGAGCGCAGATCGCTTCAGCATCGGCACGTATCGCCGCCATCAGGTCCAGCGCCAGTCGTTCGTCCGGTTTCAGAGTGGTTACGTCTTGCATGTGGTGGAAGCCCTCAATCACTGGCCTTGCACATAGACAGGCCCGTTCCAAAAGAAAAGGGCCAAGCCGGTTGGGGGGAAGAGAGGGAGAACCGACTTGGCCCCATATTGGGAACGTCTTGAGGCAACTGACAGTGTCAGGGGGGGTGTCTGCCTGCAAGATACAAGGTTTACGCTCTTCAGTTGGCTTGGTTCCGCGGAAAACGAAAAAAGTTTCGCGCATGAAAAAGCCGCCCTCGCGGCGGCTCATCCAAAGCTTGTCTTTCGAGCCAGATCAGGCGGCTTGGGCCGCGGCTGCGACCGCGTCGAGGTCCGACCCGATAAGGTCACCCAGATGGCCAAAGCCGACCAGGGCGTGGTGCTCGTCCATATAAGTGGAAATACTCGGCAATAGCAGGCCGATGGCCTTGTGGTCCAAACCCAGCTTGTGGAGTTCGGAAATCATGGATTGCGCGACAATGCGCTTGCCGCCGGGCGTCTGTTCGATCAGGCGAGCAATCTCTCCAACCGGGGCGCCGATCGTGCTGCCTGTGCGGGCCGACAGGGCGCGTGCGCCCGGAATGGTCTTGAACATGGCCGTGGCGAAGGGGGAATCCTGACGCTCTGCTGCGTTCAGGACAATGCCGAGGGCTTGTCGGGACGCGTCCTCCGAGAGGCCATTATGCCGGGCGAGGTGTGCTGTAAGATCGTTCAACATGTGCGATGGCACTCCTGAGATTAACGGCTTCGGAATTATCATTAACCCTCATTGTGCTTACCGCTTGGTTACCGGGCGCATTGCTGTGCAAGGCAAATGCGACCAAGTGCGTTAAGATGCATTAGGGCCGGGTAAACAAACCGCCCCAAATCATTTACCTTTGACCCCTCATCCGTACGTCCCAAGGAGTTTTCATGATCCGTATCGGCATACTCGGCGCCGCCAAGATTGGCCCCAAGGCCATCATCGAGCCCGCTGCAAAACGTGATGATTGCGAAATCGTCGCCGTGGCAGCGCGCGACGCGGACAAGGCGCGCACCTATGCCGAAGCGAACGGCATCGCGCATGTTGAGACCGATTACGACGCGCTGGTGCACCGCAAGGATGTCGACCTGATCTACAACGCCCTGCCCCCGCATCGCCATGCCGATCTGACCATCGCCGCGCTGGAAGCTGGCAAGGCGGTATTATGCGAGAAGCCCTTCGCCATGAACGCCGCCGAAGCCACGCGCATGGTCGACGCCGCCAACCGGGCCGGCAAGCCACTGATCGAGGCGTTTCATTATCGCTTCCACCCGGCTTTCCTGCGCGTTCTGGAAATCGTGCGCAGCGGAGACCTCGGCGCGATCAAGACCATGGAGGCGGTGTTCAATGTGTCGATCCCGTATCGCGAGGGCGAGTTGCGCCATACGCTGGAACTCGGTGGAGGCGCATTAATGGATCTGGGCTGCTACTCGGTCCACATGATCCGCACCCTTGCGGACGCAGAACCCGATGTGCTGTCGGCCAGTGCGCAGTGCGACCGGCCCGGTGTTGATATCGGCACCAAGGCGCATCTCGGTTTTTCAAGCGGCGCGTCAGCAATTGTGGAATGCAGTATGGCAGAAGATGTGGACCGCGATATCAGGCTCGAAATCGTCTGCAAGGATGGCTGTGTCTCCTTGCTCAACCCGGTACACCCGCATCGCGGCCACCAGATCACCATCCGGCAAGGCGGCCACGAACGCACCGAGACGGCCGACGGCATGATCACCTATGAGCACCAGTTGGCCCATGTCATGGACGTGATGGCCGGACGCGCCGTGCCGCTGACCGGTGGCGCCGACGCGATCGGCAACATGGCCGTGATCGACGCAATCTATGCAGCGGCAGGCCTCTCGCCCCGATAAAGCGTCCAGGCTCGCTTGACGCATGAATATACAAAACGTATACGGAATGTATATAATTCATATCGAGGACAAATATGGGTATCGTGAAGATCGACAATGACCTGCATGAAGAAGTCCGGCGGGCGAGCGGGGTCATGTGTCGATCCATCAATGCGCAAGCCGAATTCTGGATTAAAATCGGCCGGCTCGCCGAAGCCAATCCAACGCTCTCCTTCAATGACATTGTGAAGATGCAGCTCGAAGCGGCCGATGCGCCCTTGGCCGACCTGAAGGTCGCCTGACATGGTAAAGACGCCGAGCGAGATCGCGCTGATGCGCATCTCTGGCAAACTGCTGGCATCCGTTTTTGAAATGCTGGACCAGCAGGACCTGGCTGGCATGTCGACGCTACAGGTCAACGATCTGGTCGACCGCTTCATCACCGGAGACCTCGGCGCCCGCCCCGCAAGCAAAGGGCAGTATGGCTTCAAATTCGTCCTGAACTGCTCAATCAATCATGTGGTGTGTCATGGCGTGCCCAGTTCGGATGAGATCATCCGGGATGGCGATATCATCAATCTTGATATCACCCTCGAAAAGAACGGCTTCATCGCGGATTCAAGCAAGACGTACATGGTCGGAAATGTCTCAGCCGCCGCCAAGCGAATTGTTCGGATCGCCGAGACAGCCATGTGGAAAGGCATTGGACAGGTACGTCCCGGCGCGCACCTTGGCGATATCGGTTTTGCGATTGACCGCCATGCCAAGAAAAATGGCTGTTCTGTCGTACGGGAGTATTGCGGGCACGGCATTGGCCGCGAAATGCATGAGGATCCACAGGTTCTCAATTTCGGAAAGCCGGGCACCGGCCTCAAGCTGCGCGAAGGCATGGTCTTCACCATTGAACCCATGATCAATCTGGGCACACGCCAGGTTTCGACCGAGGCTGATGGGTGGACGGTGGTGACCAATGACGGAAAGCTCTCCGCCCAATTCGAGCATACGGTTGCTGTGACGAAAACCGGTGTTGAAGTGCTGACCTTGCGTCCGGGCGAGACACCCATGCAGGCGCGCCGCGCGTAGTCAATACGGCACAGTCCGGTACAAGCGCATGGCAGGACATGATAAGCTGACTTGGTCTGAATTTGACCGGGAGCTGATCACATGAAAATCGCAGGCATCGTCTTTGTTATCCTCGGGGCGCTGGCAATCCTCTTCCCGTATGTTGCCGGGCTCTCCTACAATTTCATTCTCGCCTATCTGATCATCTTTGCGGGCGCGGCGCATCTCTGGTGGGCCTGGCGGCCGAGCCTTGAAGGGCGAACGCAGCATTTGCTGCTCGGCCTGCTCTTCCTTGCTGGCGGGATCAGCCTGCTCGTCTTTCCGTGGATCGGGCTCATCTCCTTCACCATAATTCTGGGCGTATCCTTCCTGGTCCAGGGCGGGGTCCAGCTTGCCCTCGCCTCCAACAGCCCGCGTCTGCGCGGCAACAGCAAGACCATGCTGATCGTGGCAGGCCTTGCCGGCATCATCGCAGGCGCGCTGATCCTGATCGGCCTGCCCAGCACAGCGGCCTGGGCCATTGGCATATTGGCCGGGATCAACATGCTGTTCTTCGGCGTCGCCCTGCTGGCAATGGACAAGGCCCTGTCGGACGTGTTTGACGACTGACGAGCGCCCTGCGCGGCATCTTGCATGGCGGGCTGGCTCCGTGATATTCGACCCATCTCACAACAGGCGCTGAGCGCGGTCGCGTCACAAAGACGAGGCAACCGCGGCGCAGGATAAGTCCTGTGTGTGCGCCGTTGTCGGCACCCCCCAGGACATTCAGAGCCAGGAGTGCTGACAGATGAAGACCATTATCGAACCCTTCCGCATCAAATCGGTCGAGCCGATCCGCATGACC
>NZ_DFME01000052.1:27437-28482 GCF_002375605.1 Hyphomonas sp. UBA3601
GAGCCGATCCGCATGACCACGCGAGACGAGCGCGAACGACTGCTGAAAGAGGCGGGCTACAATCTGTTCAAGCTGCATTCGGATGACGTGCTGATCGATTTGCTGACCGATAGCGGCACCTCGGCCATGAGCGCGGCGCAATGGGGCGCGGTGATGACCGGCGATGAGAGCTATGCCGGCGCGCCGAGCTTCTACCGGTTCGAAGCGGCCGTGAAGGATCTGATGGACTTCAAGCACATCATCCCCGCCCATCAAGGGCGCGCTGCGGAGCATCTCCTCTTCTCGCTGATTGCCAAATCCGGTCATGTCATTCCGTCAAACACGCATTTCGACACGACGCGCGGCAATATCGAAGCCGCAGGCGCCGAGGCACTGGACCTGCCCATCGCAGAGGGCAAGATTCCCTCCCTCGACCATCCCTTCAAGGGGAACATGGACCTGGACGCCCTCGCCAAGTTGATGAGTGAGCGCGGCGATGCCGTGCCGTGTGTGATGATGACGATCACGAACAATGCAGGCGGCGGCCAGCCGGTCAGCCTCGCCAATATTCGCGGCGCCGCCGAGATCGCCCATGCGCATGGCAAGCCCTTCTTCATTGATGGCTGCCGGTTCGCCGAGAACGCCTGGTTCATCAAGCTGCGCGAGGACGGGCAGCAGGACCGCTCGATCAAGGAGATCGTGCGCGACACGTTTGACGTGGCCGACGGCATGACAATGAGCGCCAAGAAGGACGCCTTCGCCAATATCGGCGGGTGGCTCGCGCTGAATGATGACGCGCTGGCCGAACAGGCCCGCACGCGGCTGATCCAGACCGAGGGCTTCCCGACCTATGGCGGCCTTGCCGGCCGCGACCTCGACGCGATCGCACAGGGCCTGACCGAGATCGTGGATGAGGATTATCTGCGCTACCGCGTGCGCACCAATGCCTATATCGCCGAACGGCTGGACGCGCTGGGCGTGCCGGTGATGAAGCCGGCGGGCGGCCATGCAGTGTTCGTGGATGCGCGCGAATGGCTGTCCCACATTCCGCCGCTGGAATATCCGG
>NZ_DFME01000052.1:28569-28917 GCF_002375605.1 Hyphomonas sp. UBA3601
CGCTGGAATATCCGGGCCATGCCCTCGCCTGCGCGCTCTATGAGGAAGGCGGCATTCGGGGCTGTGAGATCGGGACGGTCATGTTCGGTCGCAAACCGGATGGCACCGAAGAACCCGCCCGGATGGACCTTGTCCGCCTAGCCATGCCGCGCCGCGTCTACACCCAGTCGCATGCGGACTATATCGTCGAAGTGTTCGAGGAACTCGCGAAGCGCAAAGATGACATTCGCGGCCTGAAGATCGTGAAAGAGCCGCCCATGATGCGCCACTTCACGGCGGAGTTTGCGCCGCTCTAGCTGCCCGTCTTCGCCATATCGATCCATTGTTCGACTTCCTCTTCGGCGAGGT
>NZ_DFME01000018.1:0-1834 GCF_002375605.1 Hyphomonas sp. UBA3601
CCCCCGCCATGGCCGACCCGGCCCGGGGCGGCATCGCCCAACTTGAGCCCCGGCTTGGCGCGACAGGCCTGTCGATCCAAATCGGCCACAATGCCCCGACGGGCCGTCATGGCCGGTATCGCGCCAATCAATGGGGCCAGTCGCTCCGGCAGGAACGCCAGCTGCGTCGCAACGCCGTTCAGGCCTGCCGCGCCGCGATCAGTCGCACGGCATGGCGGGCCGGCTTCCACGATGTCGATTTCGATGATGACCGCAGAATCCAGCAGATCGGCCCGAATGGGTTCCGCATCCGCTTTGATGATGTGGAATTCGAGAACCGCCGCCGCGAGCGGGAACGCGACGTCACCTGTCTCGTTAGGCGGGGACAGGTCGCCCGGCTCGACGGTATTCCGCAAATGGGTCAGGCGCGCAATCGCGGCCAGAACGGCCACAGCCGCTACGGCTACTAACGCAACGGCACCCCTGGCGGCGGGCCGACCAGAATGATCGCCCTGCCGCGGCGCCCCGGACCAGACATCCGGGGCGTTTGCGTTTTCAAGGGCCTAACGCCGCACTTGCCTTTGTTGCGCTGCCGTATAATCACGGGGGAGCAAACAGAAACAGAAGGCCGGGAGAGCCCCATGAAGGACGTGATCGAAGCGCTGGAAGCCAAACGCGAAGAGGCCCGTCAGGGCGGTGGCGCTGCAAGAATCGAACGCCAGCACGCCAAAGGCAAGCTCAGCGCGCGGGAGCGTATCGAAGTGCTGCTGGATGAAGGCAGCTTCGAAGAATACGACATGTTCGTTGAGCATCAGTGCTCCGATTTCGGCATGGATGAGCAGAAGATCCCCGGCGACGGCGTTGTCACCGGCCAGGGCACCATCAATGGCCGCCTCGTCTATGTCTTCTCGAAAGACTTCACCGTCTTCGGCGGCTCCCTGTCGAAAACCCATGCCGCCAAGATTGTGAAGGTCCAGAAGGCCGCCGTGATGAATGGCGCGCCAGTGGTCGGCATCTTCGATGCGGGCGGCGCGCGCATCCAGGAAGGCGTCGACAGCCTCGCCGGCTATGCCGACATCTTCATGGAGAACGTCCTCTCCTCCGGCGTGATCCCCCAAATCTCCGTCATCATGGGCCCGTGCGCCGGCGGCGACGTCTATTCGCCTGCGTTGACCGACTTCATCTTCATGGTGAAGGACACGTCTTACATGTACGTCACCGGCCCGGACGTGGTGAAGACCGTGACGAACGAGGAAGTCACCCACGAATCCCTCGGCGGGGCATCCGTTCATGCGGCCAAGTCCGGCGTGGTCGATGGCGCGTTCGAGAATGACATCGAGGCGCTGGTCCAGATGCGCCGCCTGATCGACTTCCTGCCCGGATCGAACCGCGAAGACCCGCCGGTCCGCACCGTCTATGATTCCGCCGAGCGCGTGGAAGACAGCCTCGACACGCTGATCCCGCCCAACCCGAACTCGCCCTACGACATGCGCGAGCTGATCGAGAAAGTGGCCGATGAAGGCGACTTCTTCGAGATCAGCCCGAAATTCGGCGCCAACATTCTCTGTGGCTTCGGCCGCATTGAGGGCTCCACGGTCGGCTTTGTCGCCAACCAGCCGATGACGCTGGCCGGCGTGCTGGATATTGACGCCTCCCGCAAGGCGTCGCGCTTTGTCCGCTTCTGCGACTGTTTCAACATTCCGGTTGTCACCTTTGTGGACGTGCCGGGCTTCATGCCGGGCACCAAGCAGGAATATGGCGGCCTCATCAAGCATGGCGCGAAACTTCTGTTCGCCTATGCCGAGGCGACTGTGCCCAAGGTCACCGTCATCACCCGCAAGGCCTATGGCGGCGC
>NZ_DFME01000018.1:2090-3017 GCF_002375605.1 Hyphomonas sp. UBA3601
ATCATCATGCCGCACTCAACCCGCCGCCGAGTCGCCAAATCCCTCCGGGCCCTGGCCAACAAGCAGCTGGAAAACCCCTGGAAGAAGCACGATAATATTCCGTTGTGAGGTCGGTTGATCCAGTTAGAAAGACAAGTAGATATCCTAGCGCGCCTGATCGAACGATCGCGCGCGTATTTCGACTTGTACAAATTTATTGAAGGTAGCGATTATCGTCCGCAGATAATCGATCAGATGAATGAATACTTTTGGTTCTTTCGATTCCAAGGGCACATTTTGAGGTATGTGCTCATTGTTGAACTGGGCGCGTTGTTCGAGAAAACGAATAAAAGTGTGTGTTTCCAGTCTGTGTTAGAACGTGTGAAGTCCCGGATTCATCATGTTAAACACGCGGAACTCACGCAAGTGCTTGAGGGCACTCACGTAGTTTCAAGTAAGGTTAGCACCCTGCGCAATAAGGCTTTTGCTCATCGTGATTCACGATTGGATTTTGACGATGCATTTAAGGAAGCAGGTATCACGCTCAATGAAATTGAATCGTTGATTGAAGCGTCTAAGGCATTGGCGGATAAGCTTTGCGACGAGTTTGAAGTAAGACCGCCGGCTTTTACAACCGTTGAGACCATCGGCGATTGCAAGCGGCTTTTTAGACAGCTTGGAAGCGAAGTGTAGGCGAGGTTCGTCTAGTAATGCATTGGCCTCGCACTGCTCGTTACTAGTCATCCCGGAATTTGCGCAGCAAACATGCGGGACCCAGTTTTCGCAATCCCGCGCTCGTGCCTCGACTTCGCTCAGCATGAGCGCTCGGCAAGGAAGGGTACGTTCAGGTGTAACCGACAAAAGATCAGCCAGTTGACCTCAACCTAGGTTGAGCAATTACAACACGGCCTTACTCTCAGCATGCGCATGAAAGGCCCGTCCATGATC
>NZ_DFME01000018.1:3252-3447 GCF_002375605.1 Hyphomonas sp. UBA3601
TTATGAGGCGCTGGGCATGGTGCAGATTGTGGAGGCTCCGCCGCGCTATGCCCGATTCGAGAGCCCAGATGGCAGCGGCGCGACCCTGTCGCTCCATACGGTCAGCCCGCCGGTCGGCGCGTCTGCGGGCTCCGGCACGGTGATCTATTTCGACCATCCCTCCGCCGACGCGCTGGATGCGCATGTCGAAGCGTT
>NZ_DFME01000050.1:0-5772 GCF_002375605.1 Hyphomonas sp. UBA3601
ACAAGATCGTTTGCGCCTACAAGGGCAAGGGCGGCACGCCGCGCCGCGTCATTGTGAAAGATAAATTGTTGGCGAAGACCCTGGATGGTCTGATGGCCGAGCGCGGCGCGTTCCTCTTCCGCTCGCGCAAGGTCCGGCCCGCGGCGCAAGATGTAAACGCGTACATCCAGGAAACACTGGGCCTGTCCTTTACCGCCAAGGATTTCAGGACATGGAAGGGCAGCGTTGCCGCGGTCGATGCCCTGACCAAGGCAGAGGACATCACCATCAAGGCGATCACCCAGGCCGCGGCCAACGTACTCGGCAACACACCTGCAATCGCCAAATCGTCCTATATCCATCCCGTTCTGCTTGATCTGGCCCGCGATAAATGCCGCCCGCATCAGGTTTGCGACGAGGCAGAGTCTCTTGCCGGGGAAGACCTGTTGCTCGCCGTGCTGGAGGCCGTGCAGCCCTTGGCCTGACAAAGGCTGCGCGCTGCAATTGCCCTGATGGGACAAGCCTCTATGGTGACGGCGAAGGCGGCTGGAGCAGGGGGCAGATTTGGATATTTCACATCTTGATTGGGACAGGCGGCGCTGGGTACGCGAGGCGGTGCAGCGCATCAATGCGGATTTCAATCGCTCGGCTGACACTCATTTGATCAAGGTGGATCTGCCCGGATTTCCGGAACAGACGCTCTATCTGAAGGATGAGTCCACGCATCCGACCGGCAGTCTGAAACACAGGCTTGCGCGCTCGCTCTACCTGTTCGCCCTCTGCAATGGATGGATCGGGCCAGACACGGTTATCGTGGAAAGCTCGTCCGGCTCTACCGCCGTCTCGGAGGCCTATTTTGCGCGCTTGCTGGGCCTGCGTTTCATCGCGGTGGTTCAAGAAGGCGTCTCGCGCAGCAAGATCGACCAGATCGCCTTCTATGGCGGCGAGACCCGCGCCGTGCCGCCTGCGGACATCTATGCCGAGGCGCAGCGCATCACGACTGAACTTGGCGGCCACTATATGGACCAGTTCACGTATGCCGAGCGGGTTACTGACTGGCGCGGCAACAACAACATTGCCGAAAGCCTGTTCTCGCAATTGGCCATGGAGGCCCATGCCCTGCCGGACTGGGTGGTGATGAGCGCTGGTACGGGCGGCACATCGGCCACGATCGGCCGGTTTATCCGCTATCGCTGTGACATCGCCGCGAAGACGTCGCTCTGCGTCGCGGACCCGGAAAACTCGGTCTTTTATGATCATTATGAAACGGGCGACCCGGATATCCGTATCGGGACGAAGTCTCGTATTGAAGGTATTGGTCGCCCGCGCGTGGAAGCTTCATTCCAGCCAGACGTGATAGACCGGATGATGCGCGTGCCGGATGCAGCATCCATCGCCACGATCCACTGGCTGCAGGATATTCTTGGCCGGCGCTGTGGCGGATCGACCGGCACCAATGTATGGGCAGCACTAACCTTGTTGCGCGAAATGCGCGCCGCCGGACAAGCGGGCAGCGTCGCGACCCTCATTTGCGATGGGGGCGAGCGCTATCTTGACACCTATTATGATGATGCCTGGATCGCCTCTCAGGGGTTGGACCTCATGCCATACCTCGTCAGCTTGCAAGAATTCACGCGAGACTGATCGCTCCATCGCATGAGCAACATGACGCCGCTTCGCATTTCCAACCGAGAGGCTCGCCGGCTTTGGTTATGGACCAATGGGCTCGCCGAAACGCCGACCGGAAAGCTCGATGTGATGGGCATGCTCCACGCCCTTGGCTTCGTGCAGATTGATACAATTCGCAATGTGACCCGTGCCCATCACCACATTCTGTGGAGCCGAAACCAGAACTATCGCGAAGAGATGCTTTGGCCGCTTTTGGGTAGAGATCGTCAGATCTTTGAACATTTCACCCATGATGCCTCGCTCATTCCCATGGCGTATCTGCCATACTGGCAGCGGCAATTTCGTCGCCTCGGTGCCAAAGTGGCCCGGCATGAATGGTTCCAGTCCGGCCTTGCGCAAGAACAGATTGCCCAGATCCGCGCCCGGATCGAAGCTGAAGGCGCTTTGTCGACGCACGCCTTCGACACCAAGGCCACCAGTCGCGAAATGTGGGCCCGGCCACCGCACAAGAGAGCACTCGACCAGATGTGGTATGCGGGAGACCTCGCCACCTGTTACCGACAGAATTTCGTCAAATACTACAATCTTCCAGATCGTGTTTTTCCTGCCCCTCTTCGCGATGGGCCGCCGGATCACGAGCAGATAGACTGGCTCTGCCAGAACGCGATCGATCGGCTCAGCTTTGGCACAACCGGCGAAATCCAGCGCTTCTGGCAAGCGATGAGTTCGGCAGAGGCAAAGTCATGGGTGATGAGCGCCAAGCATCTGGTTCCGGTCGAGATCGAGTGCTCGAACCGGCGAACGGTTCTCGCCTATGCAACTCCCGACATCGAAACCCGCTTGGCGACGGCTCCGGCGCCGACAAGCCGCCTGCGTATCCTCAATCCATTTGATCCGGCGGTGCGAGATCGAAACCGCCTCGAACGGCTCTTCGGATTTGACTATCGCAATGAAATGTTCGTTCCCGCCGCCAAGCGCCGCTGGGGGTACTATGTCTACCCGCTTCTCGAAGGGGACCGTTTCACGGGGCGTATCGAAATCAAGGCAGATCGGGCGAAGGGGTGGATGAGCGTGACCGGCTTTTGGCCCGAGCCGAACGTCAAATGGACCCCGGCTCGCCACGATAAACTGAACGCCGAGCTTACCCGATTTGCCCGCCTCGCCGGGATCGGGGACGTCAGATGGGCCATCTGAAGAAACCTGAATCCCACATCCCGCCAAGTGGTCACATCCGGCCGAAGGGTGAAGGGCCTGTGATCGTGATCTGCTCTCTTTGAAATGTTGTCACACTTTGTCAGCATAGTCTAAAGAAGCAGCGACCAACCGCCCGAATAGCGAGTTCATCATGAGCATTACGATCTATCACAATGCAGACTGCGGCACGTCTCGCAATGTGCTTGAAATTATCCGCCAAAGCGGCGTTGAGCCGGATGTCGTCCAATACCTTCAGCGCGGTTGGACGCGGGAATTGCTGGCGGGTTTGCTGGCCGCAGCGGGACTGACACCGCGTGAAGCTTTGCGCACGTCCAAGAGCCCGGCCGAGGAGCTTGGTCTGACGGATCCGGCGGTGGATGATTCCATACTTTTCGAAGCCATGCTGAAACATCCCATTCTCGTGAACCGACCAATTGTTGTTACCAAAAAAGGGACGGCGCTGTGCCGTCCCTCTGAGAAAGTATTCGATCTGTTGGACAACCCGCCTGCCAGCTTCACAAAGGAAGACGGCGAGACGATCCAGTCCGGTCAGGTTTGAACCTAGGCCATTTCGGTTTCGGCCTTTGCCTGTTCCAGCCAGACACGTGCGTCGGCTTCATCGGCAAGCTCATAGACTTTCAACTCGGTGTCGGGCAGGGCCACCGCCTGCATCTTCGCCGACTGGCGTACCCATGCCTGGTCGGTGAGAACAGCGACCTTGCCAAAGCGTTTCTGTAGGGCAAAGAACTCAGCCTTGCGTGACCAGTCGCTGGCGACATTGTGGAGCGTGCCCAGATCCATATGCTGCAATCGCACCAGCAGGCTGCCGGGATCCTCCGCGTCAGTCTGCTCCATGATTTCATCAACAGCTTCCGGCATGGTGTCGGGGTTCAGTTCGCCCTGCGCGTCGATGGTGGTGAGGTGATTGGTTTCAGCTTGGATTGTATAAGGCATGAGTCTCCTGATGGGGTTGCTTCTTCATAAGCAACGCCTTGAGGAGGGGAGCGTTCCCGACCAATTGCATATCGGTGGAAGCGCGAAAAAAAGCCCGGCCCAGGCAAGCCTGGACCGGGAGAGGATTGAACAGATTGTGAGTAAGTTTCTGGGAGGAAGTTTAAATCCGTTCAATGATGATTGCCGGAGCCATGCCACCAGCCGCGCACATGGTGACCAGGCCATAGCGACCGCCAGAACGTTCGAGCTCGTCCAGCGCGGTGCCGATCAGGATGGAGCCAGTGGCACCAATCGGGTGGCCGAGCGCCATAGCGCCGCCATTGATGTTCACTTTTTCCCGGTCCAGCTTGAGATCGCGGATGAACTTTTCGGCCACGACCGAGAAGGCTTCGTTGATTTCGTAAACGTCGATATCGTCTGTGGTCAGGCCGGCTTTTTCCAGCACTTTCTTGGCTGCCGGAACCGGCGCGTTCAGCATCAGGGTTGGATCGTCGCCCATGTTTGCCGTGGCTACGATGCGGGCACGTGGCTTCAGGCCGTTCTTGTCGGCATATTCTTTCGAAGTGACGAGGATTGCGGCTGCGCCGTCCACAACACCGGAAGAGTTACCGGCATGATGGACATGGTTCATCTTGCCTTCGAGTTGTGGGTATTTCTTGGTGACCATCGCGCCATAGGTGTTTCCCTGGTCATCGACCGGGATTTCCATGAACATGTTGAAGACGGTTTTCAGGCCGGAGAGGCTTTCCATCGTCGTGCTGGGGCGCGGGAACTCGTCCTTGTCGAGCGCCAGTGTGCCGTCGCGATTGTAGACAGGGATCAGGGACTTGTCGAAACGGCCTTCATCCATGGCGCGTTTGGCGCGCTGCTGGGAGGTCACGGCCAGCTGGTCAACGGCTTCGCGGTCTATGCCTTCCAACGTGGCGATCGCATCTGCGCAGACGCCTTGCTGTGACTGCGGGTGCATCTCGCGCAAGTGAAGGTTGCCGGCGTCCATCATTGGTGGATTTTTTGGATCTGCCGTCGATGCGGTGTAGCTCATCATCTCACAGCCGCCCGCGATAACGCAGTCTTCCATACCGGACATGATCTGCGCAGCAGCGAGGGAAACGGTGGTAATGCCAGAGCCGCAGAAGCGGTCCAGCGTTACGCCGGAGGCTTTCACGTCGAAGCCGGCATCGAGGGCCGCCATACGACCCATATCGGCGCCTTGCGCGCCGCGCTGGCTGGATGTGCCCCAGATGACATCATCTACGGTGGCCGTATCAAGATTGTTGCGGTCGCGGATCGCGCTCAGCACGGTTGCGCCCAGATGCTGCGGATGCAGGTGCGCGAGCGACCCTTTTCCAACCTTGCCAATGCCTCGCGGCGTGCGCACGGCGTCAATAATATAGGCCTCAGCCATCTGGTCTCTCCCTTGGGTTTATTATTTTCCCAAGTTTACGCGCACGTAAGCGTAAATCCAGCCGTGACGTCGGGTTATGCAGGTCAACTGTTTTTGGGGCTGTTCGGAACGGTCCAGTTTGTATTTCATTAACTATCGGGTAATCGGGAACAAACGGGGAGATCTGCATGGCCGACGACGCGAACGACCTGTCACAGGATGACATCGCCTATTTCGCGAACCGCCCGTCACCCGAATACGACGAAGTGGTATTGCAGGCCGACTATGCCGCGCGCGCCGCAATCAGCTTCTATCGGTTTCGCCAGCTTGGCGGCGGTCGCAATGGCACGACGCCCGAAACCAAAATGAAATTCGGCAAATCGACAGGGCGGGGCATTCATTATGTCTCCGACCATCCGCAGGTCCGCATTTTGAACTTGTCGGTTATCGCATTGCTCATTCTGTTTGAAAGCGCGGCCAATGCGTACTTCTTTGCGCAGCAGAGCGAGTTCGGCATCTCCGGCGGCATCTTCCAGGCTGCGGCGGTCTCGCTCGCCAATGTCGCCACCAGCTATTTCATCATCGGTTTCTGGGGCCTGCGCCATGCCTCGATCGGACTGGATCCAAACAAG
>NZ_DFME01000050.1:6003-10441 GCF_002375605.1 Hyphomonas sp. UBA3601
TATCGCAATCTGCTCGATCTCAAGGCGACGCTGGGAGATACGCCTGGCGCTCTCGAGGCATTCAATGAGCATACGTCCACAATTCCCCGATTCTTGATCGATTCAGATATTTGCCAATCCATCCTGCAATCGCCCATGGGCGAGTCCATTGGCAGCGCCGCGACGAATGCCATGTGTCGGCCGTTTGCTTTGCATTCCCTGGATGCGATGGTCCTGTTTGCCCTTGGCCTTGCCATATCGGCCATCGCTGCCTTTGAGGGGCGCAAGGCGGATGCATCCTTCCCCGGTTTCAGCGACGCTGCCCGTGGCATCGAGCGCTCTCGCAGAGACCTTCAGGATGCGCTGGACGACTACTATGACAGCTATGAAGACGCGCTCGAGGATGCCGAGAAGGATTTTGGCAAGCTCAGCCCGAAGCAGAAGGTGGGGCTCCGTAGAGCGATGGATGCGCGGGTGTCGCCCTTCCGCCGCCTGCTTGAGACAGACCCTGACATCATGCGTGATGAATTCGACGTGCCGGAAGAGGTTGTCGAGCATATTTCCGGCAAGAAACCAAAAATCATGCCGCGCGCGGAGAATGACGCATGAGCCGCAGGCGCAGACAACGCCAGCGCCGGATGGCCTATATCAATTTCGCGATAATCGCCCTGCTGATCGCCGGCGGCGTGGCGGCGTTCCAGTTCCTCAAGCCCGTCCCCTATGACGAGCAAACGCTCTGTCTGCTGAGCGACGAGTTGCCGCCGCACACCGCCATTATTCTCGACAAGACGGATGAGTATGACGAAAGCCAGGCCGATCTCATTGCCGACCTGATCCGCCGCTCGCGCGACCGGCTCGAGGTGGGCGAGCGCCTGTCCATGTTCGAACTTGACGCCGAAGGCCAGTTCGATCCGCGCGGCGAATTCTCGCTGTGCAATCCGGGCCGGGGCGGGCAGGTGAACCCGCTCTTCCGTAATCCCCGGATGATCGAGGAGCGCTACGCGACCCTTTTCGAAACACCGATGGATGCGGTGATCGATGATCTCGTCGTACCAAAGGAAGCCCCCTCCAGCCCGATCCTCGAAGCAATGGCACGGCTCGGCCAGACGGAGAACTTCTCACCCGACGCGCCCGCCCGCCGGATCGTCATCGTGTCCGATATGCTCCAGAATTCCGATCTGTTCTCAGCCTATGGCGGCGGAGGCACGCTTCCCGCCAACATGCCGCGCGCGCGTGATGTGGCTGAGGCGGTCGAGCGCCGCTATGGGCGGTCCCTATCCGGCGTAGACTTGGAGATTCGGTTGATTCCGCGCGGACGCTATACCGACATGCAACGCGGCGCGTTGAAGGAATACTGGAACGAGGTCTTTTCCGAATTGGGCCTGCAAGCCGACTGGCGAGACCTGTAGCGCCCACGGCCATTCTTCCCTGCATTTTGTCCGCACGCCCGCTTGTGGCATAATGCGGGAAAAGGATGCATCCATGGGAGGATTGCCAACAACCCGGACCGACGAGCCTCGTCTCGTTCAGCACGCTGTTTTGCTCAGCGTGTTGCTCGGCCTCTTGTTGTTTCTTGGCCCGCCAGCCTGGTCGAATACCAATGATCAGCAAATCATCCCGTTCGAGATGGATTCCCAAGACCGGTTAATGGCCGAGATCTCATTTGAAAACGGGTCAACCGCTACGGCGCTTATCGATACGGCCGCCACTTTGCCGATGATTGGCGGGGCCACAGCGCGCTCGGCCAATGTCGGGGTGATCGAGGGACAGGAGCAATTTGTCGAGATACTTGGCCTTGGCGGCAAGGAAACGTTCCCCTTGATCGATTTGCCAAGTCTAAGGACAGGCTCGATTGCCCTGAGCCAGGTGCCTGCCGCCCTTGATAGCAAGATCGCCGTCAGCGGCGTGCGCAATGTACTGCCCATCAGTGCACTGACGGGCAACGTCGTGGATTTCGATTTCGACCAGGGACATGTGACGGCCTATGATCGGCGCCCGGCCGGGCGAATGCGAGAAGTCCTCTGCAAACGGCCCCTCGTTGTTCGCAACGGACTCTATTTCGTGCAGGTTACGATCAATGGCCGGCGGGGGCTCGCCCTCATAGATACAGGTTCGACCATTACTTACATGAATTCGAAATTTGCAAGCCATGCCGGTACCAAAGTCAATGAGGATGAAACCAAGCGCCTGCTTGGGATAACCGGCGACGACTACAATATGCACGTTGCCCACGTTTCCCGTTTTGAACTGGATGACGTCGACATGACGGGGTTCAACATGATCGTATCAGACCCCGCCCTGTTCGAACATCTGGGCATGGCTGACGAACCGGTCATGATCCTTGGTATGGACTTTCTGTCACAATTCCGTGTACAGATAGATCGCGAGCATAATCTGCTCTATTTGCGAATTCGTCATAGCACAGCCAAGAAATGCCTGGTCTGCATGGAAGTGCAGTCCTATCGCAGGCGGTAATGTACCCCTAGCCGAACGCACCATAGGCATGCGTCACCGACAGGCTGATCCCGTGCAGAATCCGGTCGATGTCATCCAGCGGCGCAATGATATCCTTGTGAATGCGATCATACCCGTAGCCAGCTTGGCTCTTGGTATCATTTCCGGCCTCGGTCAGGGCTTTCAGCGGCGTATCCTGATCGCGGGAGTGCGGGAAGATCTCACGCAGCAATTCCACCGCTTCCTTGATCCGCAATTCCGCAACCATTTCGACCAGGTCGCGGCTGCTGGCATCATGACGCTCCGACAGGCGGGGCAGGCCGCCGACAATGGAGAAGGCTTTCATGATCAGCGCTTGGCGCACGGCATGCAGAACGTGCAGGTCCAATCTGCCCTCATGGCGTTCTTCCAGTGAAGGAGAGGTCTTGAGTTGGGCCAGAAGACGGTCAAACTTTCCAAGGTCCACGGACAAATAGTTCGCGATCTGGTTCATCGAAACGGACGTCTCATTATTGCGCAGCGCGTAATAAACCCCGCGATAGGCATTCGCCTTGTCAGGGTCGGCCAGTTTCGAGTGTGCCACCCAGACGCCCGGATCATAAACGCGGGCATAGGCGCGTAGCGCGGGCAGGCTGGTCAAAAGCCGCGCGCGGGTCGCCAGCAGGATCAGGCCCTTCATGCGTGGGCTGTCATCAATCAGGTCAACCAGCCGCTCCATTTCGCGCTGCAGGGATGAGCCGATGCCAGCGGCCACATTCACTGGCATGCTGAGCTGTTGCAGCGTCGCATTGTGAGAGATCGCCCGCAGGGAGCGCGGGCCGACTGGTCCAGCGGCGCGGCGTTTCGGTCGCGAGCCCGCCTTTACCGTCAAGCCGCTGGAAAAGGCGCCCAGCAATCGACCATAGTCTGCATTGTCGAACAGGCGTTCCTGCCAGGCTCGCAGCGACCGGTAGAAATCCCAGACAAGGTCCGTGCGCGTATAGAATGGATCCTTGGTGCGGTCGGCCGGGTCAGACAGCGTGTGGCTGCACCAGGCGGCCATCGTCGTTTCGGCCAGCGCCGGGTTGGCGAAGTGAAGGAAGCCATCACCGCCCTGAAAACTGACCTCATGACGGAGCTGCAGGCCCCGTGCGCGGGCACCGCCACGGGTCCATGGTGTCAGCAGATGATCAAAGCGCTGCTCGAACGTACCCGGCCATGCGCCGCGGCCCATGCTTTCGCCATGCGTGTTGAAAATCAGGAGGTCGACATTTACGCCCTTGGCGGCCAGCGCCCGGGCGATCAGGTTGTGGATGCGCTCGATGGCCATGTCGGCGGCGACTTGTCCGATGAACCGTCCGGCATCGGAGAAACCCAACTGGATCGAAAGATAGCCGCGCTGTTGCACATAGGCGAGGAATTCCGGCTCTTCCAGCAAGCGCTCGATGAAGCGGCCGCCGGTCTCCAGCGCTTCCGGCGTTTCGAATAGCGGAGAGATATCGAGCTTGTCATCGACACCATATTGCCGCGCAAGGTACAGCGCGCCCATCACGGTGGCCGGATTCTCACTCTCGGCGATCAGGAAGCGGATGACCGAGCCGGAATCGATATGTTTCAGGATCTGTGCGCACATCATGAACTGACGTCGCGCCGTGGATTGTTCCAGGAACAGGTCGGCAAAGTTCACCTGAACCGGTTTGGACTTGCGGGCCTTTTGCGCCAGTTCAGCCAGGGCAAGACGACCAAGTTCCCGGTCTTCAGTCTGCAGGCCCAGATCGCGGTTGATCACCGTGCGCACCTGCGCTGCGTTCACCCGCAAGTGAATGCGCGCCGTGCCCAACTGCAGCGCTTCGACCTGCGCCCTGACCGCCATCAGGTCCGCAGCAAGGCTGTCTTCGGCTTCGGGAATGACGCTGTCCAGCACGTCGAGGATTTCAGACGCGTCCAGCACGTTTCGCTTGGAATGCTCGGTCAGCGCATTTGCCGCCGGCACCAGATTGTCCGGATCGGTCAGATCCGCCGCGAA
>NZ_DFME01000101.1:0-4107 GCF_002375605.1 Hyphomonas sp. UBA3601
GCAAAGGCGATCGCATATACTGTCAGCAGGATGGCAATAAGGCGGCGGAGCATCCCTCTCGCGTAACACGGCTACGGTAACTACCCGCTGAACACGATGTTGCGAATTTGATCTATCTCGGATCGTCGGACGGCTCGTCATTTCCTGTCCCGCAGATCCGCGAGTCGATGCAATAGTTCAGCACGCCCATGGCCAGCTTCGGTTCAGGCGGAGCCGTCTCGGAGCGTACCTCGGGCTCAGCTTCGGCCACTTCGCCCGCCTCCGCAGCAGCAATGCGGAACAGCCCACGCACCGTCTGCTGTTGGCGCAATGCGGTCCGCACCAGACGGGTAATGTAATCGACCGGAGCATCAATCTGTTGAAAGCCCTGCTGGGGTGAAACCGGCAAGCGCGCATCTTCCGGCACGACCATGGCGATCATGGATTGAGGGCCCAGCGGCGGCCCGGCCTGCAGGCCCGGTTCGCCAAAGATATCCTTTGCCAGGAATACGGTTTCGCCCGCCTCACGCACTGGCCAGCGTCCCGCTGCTTCAACCGGGTTCGGATAGAGCTGTGTCAGCACTTCATCGGCATTGTAATCGAACAGGACCAGCTTTCCCCGGACGGGCAAGGTCACTTTCAGGTCGACCATTTGGCCGTTCTCAACGACAGACACGGGCTGGCCTGCCGCATTCACCAATGTGACCGGCATATCTTTGACGATCGTATCGAAATCCTGCTGCACGCTCGAAACAAGGTCAGGTACGCCGCGCGTGGGCGGTGGAACCTGTGCATACTGAACGAAATTCGCATCAGGCACATAGGTGCGAATCCAGTCCGTATACGCAGATACCCGCGTATAGGCGCCGGGGCTCTCCTGCCGTCCGCACCCGACACCCCAGCTGACAACGCCGATCTGGTAGGGACAACCATTCTTGTCGTATTTCACCAGTGGACCGCCACTGTCGCCCTGACAGGCATCTTGGCCGCCTTGCTCCAGCCCGGCGCAGACGAGCGTCTTATCCACGATCAGCGACTGGTAATCCGCCGGATAGCCTTCCAGCATGGAGGCCTTGCGAAGACGCGCCTGACACACCGATGCTGCCACGGTTGGGGCCGAAGTTTCCTGCAAGACGAGGCTCGGCGCTGCGAGTGCAAAATTGCGCGCATTCTGCCATTTGGTGCGTTGGCCTGGCTCCAGTTCCACCAGATTACCAAACCCGGCCACCCAAGCCTCCTCACCCGCCTTGGACAATCTGTCCGTCGTCGCATCTGTCGACAGGGTCGCAAGTGGTCCCTCCCATGGCGTGTCGAGTTTCATGAGCGCGATGTCTGCACCCTTGTAGATATCTTCGGCGCCCGCATAAGCCGGGTGCGTGACAACCTTCGTAACGAATGCAGCTTGTGACCCTTCCGGAGTGCGGCCGAGATCGCCGGTGCCAAGCTGGACCCGAATGGCTGCGATCTTCCGCTCCGGCCCACCATCTCCTGCATCCTCGAAGGCGAAGACGCGTCCGCTCTGTTCCGAAACCCTGAAGCCTTCGACGCAATGTGCGGCGGTCAGGATCCATTCTTTCGAAATTGCTGCCGCGCCACAGACATGGAAGGCGCCCCGTTGCGTGTTCAGCTGGATCGACGCGATGCCAGGCCAGTTGGCAAGATGCGCGTTGACGCCGCCAACGACTTTGGCACCGGTGGGCGTATCCTCCACGCGACAGGCGCGATCCTGTGCAGACGCGCTGAAACCGGACGAAATGGCGGCGGCCAAAAGGCCCACAGCCAAGCTTGAAATTCTACGCATGTTGCTACGTCCTCCCGAACAGGAAGATTAACCATGCCAGCGCAAAAGCGCCAATATACTTGTCGGGTCAGGCTTAGCCCGCAAAGGCCTTTTCGATGACGAATTCTGCTGGCGACGCGTTCGAACCCTCGGTCAAGCCCGCCTTGATCATCAAATCCTTCACATCCTGGATCATCTCCATGGAGCCACAAATCATGACGCGGTCGGTTTCCGGGTTCAGGGGCGGTACGCCAAGGTCCTCGAACAGTTTCCCACTGTCGATCAGATCTGTAATACGGCCCTTGTACTCATAGTCCTCGCGCGTGCAGCTTCCATAGCGACGCAGTTTGCCCTGAGCCAGTTCGCCAAGGAATTCATGATTCAGCGTCTCTTCCACGATTTCCTTGGAATAATCGAGTTCAGCAGCTTCACGACAGGTATGGGTGACGATGACTTCGTCAAACTTCTCATAGGTTTCCGGGTCGCGCACAACGCTGGCGAAAGGCGCAAAGCCGGTCCCGGTCGAGAAACAATAGAGTCGCTTGCCAGGCACCAGCGCGTCATGCACCAACGTGCCAGTCGGCTTCTTGCCGAGCAGAACCTTGTCGCCCGGCTGAATCGCTTGCAAGCGAGACGTCAACGGGCCGTCAGCGACCTTGATCGAGTAGAATTCGAGCTCCTCATCCCAGCTCGGGCTGGCAATGGAATATGCGCGAAGCAATGGACGGCCGTCATCTTTATAGAGCCCTATCATCACGAACTCGCCTGACCGGAACCGGAAGGTCGACGGCCGGGTCAAACGGAACCGGAACAGTCGGTCCGTATAGTGTTTCACCTCGAGGACGGTTTCCTCGGTCGGCGCGTTCGGGTTGACCTTCTTGGCGGCAACAGGCGTCGCATCTGCAGTCATATCAGGGCATCTCGCTCTTGCATTGTCTCGCGGCGTCACATGACGTCAGGCCGCACTGAAAGCAATGCGTCAGATGAACAGTTGAGTTTTACTGAAGAGTTGGCGCTCTGGAAAGCCTAGAGCGGAGAGACCTCTCCTACCCAATGAATGGCGGGCTCCGCCAAGGGGTAAGCTCCATCCAGTTCATATATGTTCTCGTAGCCATAGCCGTAGAGATTGATGAAGGTAGGCACGTTCAACGCCAGCTCGATCCGCTTGACCGGAACAGGCGCGACATTGTCCGTGAAATTGTTGTTGCAATAAATCAGGATGCGCGTGTCTTTTGACGGGATCAGTTGTGCGAGCTTGTCATCGGTGAAGTCGGAGAAGTTCAGATGAGCAGCACCATCGATGTGTCCCAAGCGATAAGCTTCAGCGCTGCGCGTATCCAGGATAATCGTATCGCTATCGGTTTTCATTTCGTTGAATGTGTCGAGATCAACCAGACGCGAAGACCGGTAGTCTGAGATTTCAGCTGAAAGGTCCACAAAGCCATCATAATCGACCTGGCTTTCCTGCGCCTGAGCCATTAGTCCGCATCCGATGAACGCGGCCAGCGTGATGAGCCCGAGAATTGCGTTTCCTTTGACACCCATGGCGTCAATCCTTTCTGCGTACTTCTCCACAGTATCGCAGTAAGATTACCTTCAATTGAGGCGGGAATGGGCAATTTGAAAGAGTTTCCTAAGGCTATTCAGGCTCTTGGATGCGCGGCGGCATGCACATCGCGCAAGCGCTCGGCGTCCACGCCTGTATAGACTTGAGTGGTGGAAAGCGACGCGTGGCCCAGCAAAGTCTGGATCGCACGGAGGTCTGCGCCAGCTGCCAGAAGGTGCGTCGCAAAGGCGTGGCGAAGCGCATGTGGCGTCGCAGTATCCGGCAAGCCGAGCACCGCGCGGAGCTTCTGCACCAACCCTTGAATCAGGCGTGGATTGAGCGCCCCGCCCTTCGCCCCCCGGAACAACGCATCGTTGCGACCCAGATTGTAGGGACAAAGACTTGCATAGGTATCAACGGCCTTCCGTACTACCGGAATCAGGGGCACGATCCTCACCTTGCCGCCTTTTCCGGCAATTCTCAGTCGCTCCGGCGCCGGAATATCTCCGCCGGTCAGGCTGAGGGCTTCAGAAATCCGCAGGCCCGCACCATAGAGCAATGACAGTACCGCCGCGTCGCGTGCATTTATCCAGGCTTCGGAATCAGGGTCTGTCCCGGCTTCTTCAATCAGATCCTTCGCGGCCTCAATTGATACCGGCCGCGGCAGGCGCTGTGGACGCTTCGGACCCTGCAAATAGGCGATCTCCGCGTTCTCAATGTCATATGTGCGGCCCAGCCAGCGATACAGCGCCTTGATGGAGGAAAGAAGCCGCGCAATTGAGGCATCCGACAATCCGTCCCG
>NZ_DFME01000101.1:4341-6239 GCF_002375605.1 Hyphomonas sp. UBA3601
GGTGCGGCGTCGGGGCTTCGCCAAGATGTGTATTCAGGAACCCAAAAAAGCCGGCAAGATCGCTCTGATAAGCCTCAACCGTCTTGTCCGCCATACGGCGTTCGTCAGTCAGGTAGGCAGTAAAGGCGGCCAGGGTTTCCATCATGCCAGTCTGGCAGGTCGGTCTTAACTTTGCCTTGCCTCAGCGAATGTCGAAAACAATCAGGGCTGGATGAGTTTTCCCGCCCAATCGAACAGCTTGCCGGAATCATCTGGGGTCAGCGCGTCTACGACATCGAGCAAATGTCCGGCTGATTGCGCCGGTGAGAACAATTGCCCATCCGGCACATTGGCCTGGAACGGTTCAGACAAACCAGTCTCAACCGTGCCGGGATGGAGCCCGATACAAATCGACTCCTTGTTTGTCCGCCCACATTCGATGGCATAGTTTCGAACCAGCATGTTGAGCGCTGCTTTCGATGCGCGGTAGGCGTGCCAGCCGCCGAGATGGTTGTCGCCGATAGAACCGACCCGGGCTGACAGCGGCGCAAACACCCACCGACCGGACCGAGGCATGCGACCGAGCATGTGTTTGGCAATCAATGCTGGCGCAATCGTGTTGGCAGCGAAAATGCGTTCGAAACCATCCCGGCTCTGATGGCGATAGGATTTTTCAGGTTGGAGGCTCTTGCCCTCATGTAGGCGCCCGATGGCAACCATGCAGAGCCTGACGTCTCCTGCTGAAGCCACCTCTTGTGCGGCTGCTTCGACTGCGGATTCATCCAATGCGTCGGCTTTCAGACCCGTTGCCCCCGCAGGGGCATCGCCGGAGCGGGAAACCCCAAAAACAGTTCGATAGACCCCACGCGTCAACAGGGCGTCCACCAGGGCGCGGCCTACACCGCCCGACGATCCAAATATGACTGCATTCATGCCAATCGATCTAGGACGAAGTGATGTGCGGGCAAAAAAGAAGGGCGGCCAAACAGGCCGCCCCTCAATACTCTACCAGTTACTCTACTATCCATGAAGGTACACGAACTGTGCTTAACCCTTCATGAATATGTTGACGCACGCCTAGCTTTGCTTGGCCAGCAGGTTGCGAATTTCTTCCAGCAGCACTTCCTGGCGCGGCGGCGCAGCGGGCGCAGCTTCTTCCTTTTTCTTCATGTTGTTCATGCCCTTGATGATCATGAACATGACAAATGCCACGATGATGAAGGAGATGATCGCGGCGATGAAATTGCCCAGTTCGACGACTGCGGCTTCCTTCACCACTTCACCAGCGGCATTCATTTCAGCTGGCGTAACCGTGTAAGCGATGGAGGCGAGGTCGATGCCGCCCATGATCGGTGCGAGCAGGGGCAGGAACACGCCCTGGATGAAAGCGGTTACAACGGTTGCGAACGCCCCGCCCATTACGAAGCCGACAGCCATGTCGACCAGATTGCCCTTCAAGGCGAACTCTTTGAATTCCTTCAGCATCCCTTTGCCCCTTTTTGCTAGGATATTCCAATAACAGCGCGAATTAGGCCGCAGATTTGCCAATAGCGTCAAGTCGTCACACTCAGTGGAATAACAGTCGCTGCCTAGCGGGCTTCAGGGTCTTCGCCGCCATTCACACGCGCGCGCAGCTCCTTGCCAGCCTTGAAGAAAGGCACTGATTTCGCCGGAACTTCAACAGATTCCCCAGTGCGCGGGTTTCGACCTTTGCGCGCATCCCGGTGGCGAACAGAGAACGCCCCAAATCCGCGCAACTCAACACGATCACCACGCGAGAGAGCAGATCCGATCTCTTCCAGAATGACATTGACCACACGCTCCAAGTCTTCCTGGCGCAGGTGACTGTATTCAACAGCGAGTTTTGCAATCAATTCGGACTTCAGCATGTCTTTGATATTACACGCATTTGCGGCGGG
>NZ_DFME01000101.1:6360-8123 GCF_002375605.1 Hyphomonas sp. UBA3601
GGAGCGCTAGGCCCCCGCCGCAAACATTTCATCAATTTTAGAATACTGATCCGGAGACCGGATCAGCCGCCTCAGGCGTTGGCCAGTTCTTCCGACTGGGCCTTCCACTCAGCGCCTTTGCCGGACGTACCAACTTCCTCTTCGAGGGTAGCCAGTTGAGCATCCGTCAGCGCAGCAATCTGCCAGAAGTGGTAGATACCAGCTTCGTTCAGCTTCTTCTCGAACGCCGGACCGACGCCCTTGATCTGCTTCAGATCGTCAGCATCGCCCTGAGGACCGGACAGGCGGCCGCTCTCGTCCAGCGCAGACGCGTCAGCCGTGGCCACGCCGTCCGTGCTCGGCGGGGTCGGGGTGACCTTTTCCGAGGTTTCCTTGGACGTTCCGGACGAAGCCAGCGCTGCACCGAGGATATCGCCGAGCGACGCACCGGCATCTGCCGATCCGTACTGTGCAACGGCTTCTGCCTCTTCGGCGATTTCGAGGGCCTTGATGGACAGGGAAACACGGCGGGACGAACGGTCCACCGACATCACTTTTGCGTCGATCTTGTCGCCAACAGCAAAGCGTTCAGGACGCTGGTCTGCACGATCACGAGACAGATCGGAGCGACGGATGAAGGATTTCATCGCCGGGGAGCCGAACTCGATTTCGATACCGCCCGAGGTGATCTCGGTGACAGTACAGGTGACAATCGTGCCGCGCTTCACGCCGGAACCGCCATCTGCAGGTGCTTCGATCGGATCGCCGGACAGTTGTTTGATGCCGAGCGAGATGCGCTCTTTATCAACATCAACGTCCAGGACTTTCGCCTTGACCATGTCACCCTTGTTGAAGGCTTCAATGGCTTGCTCGCCGGACTTGTCCCAGGCAATGTCGTTGATGTGCACCATACCGTCGAGGTCCGGGCCGAGGCCAACGAACAGACCGAATTCCGTGATGCCACGAACTTCGCCTTCGATTTCCGTACCGATCGGATGCTCTGCGAGGAATGCGGTCCATGGGTTGTCCATGGTCTGCTTCAGGCCGAGCGAGATGCGGCGCTTCTCGGAATCGACGTCCAGAACTTCCACGTCGACTTCCTGAGAGGTCGAGAGGATTTTGCCCGGATGGACGTTTTTCTTTGTCCAGCTCATTTCGGAGACGTGGATCAGGCCTTCGACACCATCTTCCAGCTCCACGAAGGCGCCGTAATCGGTGATGTTGGTAACCTGGCCCTTGAGGCGTGCACCAACCGGATAACGGATGTCGATGCCATCCCACGGGTCGGAACCAAGCTGCTTCATGCCGAGCGAGATACGCTGGGTGTCAGGGTTGATCTTGATGATCTGGATTTCGACTTCCTGACCAACTTCCACAACCTGCGACGGATGATTGATCCGCTTCCAGCTCATGTCGGTGACGTGCAGGAGGCCGTCGATACCACCCAGATCAACGAACGCACCATAATCGGTGATGTTCTTGACGATACCCTTGCGGACGTCGCCCTCTGCCATGTCGGAAACGATCTCTGCGCGCTGTTCGGCACGGCTCTCTTCGAGGATTGCGCGACGCGAGACAACAATGTTGCCGCGAGCACGGTCCAGCTTGAGGATCTGGAATGGCTGGATTTCGCCCATCAGTGGGCCAACGTCGCGAACCGGGCGGATGTCCACCTGGCTGCCTGGAAGGAAGGCGTTCACACCGCCGAGGTCGACCGTGAAGCCACCTTTGACGCGGCCGGAAATAGCACCTTTGACGGGCTCTTCGGCGTTGAAGCATTTTTC
>NZ_DFME01000101.1:8284-8678 GCF_002375605.1 Hyphomonas sp. UBA3601
ACCAGCACGGCGTCATTGTCGATACGAATGACGGTGGCCGGAATGACCTGGCCTTCCTGCATTGCGCTGGCGGCCGTGGACGATTCAAACATTGCTGCGAAATCGTCGGTCGAGGGATTGAAGTTATCTGACATTTGGGTTCCTTCGGGCGGGTCGAACAGCTCAAGGCAGGCGTGCACTATTGCAGCCTGCTCAGAACGACCCGAGAGCGTGGTCTCTTGCATTTGAAGTGGTGCGGCCTGTTTGGATTTGAGGTCTCTCAAATGTGAGAGCAGCCCCTTCAGGCGCGGTTTCCACGGGCCATCGCTGCCTCAACAGCCGCAATCGCCTTTTCCACTGCGGCTTCTATAGTCAGGTCGGTCGTATCTATCAAGACAGCATCTGCCGCCATTTC
>NZ_DFME01000036.1:0-2681 GCF_002375605.1 Hyphomonas sp. UBA3601
TCTCTATCCCACAAACCGTATCCTCGGCGCAGGCCGGCGTCTCCTGCCGAAGCCAGAAGGAGCCAGCCGGACGAAACCCCGGCATGCGCCGGAGAAGTGGGGGAGGGGACTGGAAATGTGGGAATGCTTCTGCGCTTGGAAAGGCAGCCTAGGCCGCGAACATTTCCGGGTCGCTGTCGGGGTGGTCAAAGCTCATTGCGCGATTCTTGCCGAAGCGTTTGGCGGCGTAGAGCCCCTTGTCGGCGCGCGAGAGCAGGGTCGAGATTTCGCGGCTGTCATGGTCCTTGCAATAGCCGAGGCTGATCGTGACGGTCAGCTCACCTATCGGAGTCTGGATCGGTTCGGCGGCCACATCCCGCACCAGCCGACCGAGCGCGCGATAGGCCACGACCTCGCTGGAGAACATGCCCGCAATGGAAAACTCTTCCCCGCCCAGACGGGCGACAAGGCAATCCTCTGGCACTTTTGCGTTCAGCCTGACCGCGATCTCTCGCAGGACATGGTCGCCCACATCATGGCCGTGGGAATCATTCACGCGCTTGAAATTGTCGATGTCGGCAATGGCACAGAAGAAGGGCCGCCCGACGAAATGTGCGCGGGTCTGGAGCTGGCGCGCGGCCTCGAAAAAGGCGCGGCGATTGGGCAGGCCGGTCAACTCGTCCTTGTGCGCGATCTTGTAATTCTGTTCTGCCAGGCGATAGATCCTGAGCCGGGTGCGCAGCATGATGAAGCTGAGCGTGGGGCAAATGATCAAAGGCAGGATCGTGGCAAATGCCATCGCCGCCGGACCGCTGATCGAGCCATAGGCCTGGATCCAGAGATAGACGGGCGTGACAACGCACATCAAGACCAGAAGTGTGACCAGCACGCCGAGCCGTATGGCCCAGGCAATATTTCTATCAGGCATCCGCAACAGCGCCCCTCCCACACGAGACCTTTCGCAGAACGCTGTTAAGATTGCCGCTCACTGGGCGCGTAAATTGCGCCGGTCCCGTTAAGACCCTGCTAAGCAACAGGATGGGGGCGGACAAAAAGGACCGGCCCTGTTGGGGGGCCGGTCTGTTGTCGTTATTACAGGGGGGCTCAGCGCACCGCGCGCCGTGGCTTGTTGGCCACGCTGGTGACGTGTTCGGACACCGCCGGAATAAGGCGCGGGCCATTATGGGAGCGGCGGCCCATGAAGTTCAGGGCCGCGCGTTTGGCGACTTGCCCAGCGCCAGCCGTGAGGGCGGCGGTTGCGGCGGCGATGGCGGCTTGTTTCCAAAGTTTCATGGGCGAGCTCCTTGTGCGTTATGGGATTACCCTATCAATGCGCGCGACCGCCTGCCGGTTCCGCGATGTCACCTAGCGACGGCCCAGCACGGGCGGCATCATGCGGCGTGTGCGCAGGGCATGGGCGATGTCCGAGAGCGCGGGCGCATCGGGGGCGCGATCAAACTCGCTATCGCCGAGACGCGCATGGCGCAGGCCCTGACGCAGGAAGGTTTCTTTCGGGTGCGTTGCGGCCGCGTCGGCGGCCCGGCGCATGGTTTTGGAAAGATTCATATCGTGTCTCCCTTGCTTTGTGGTGCGAGGGCGGGCGGAGGCCCGCCATGAAGGAAGTATAGCACAGGAGGCGCAGCGACTTGAGTGAAACCCTTGTCAGGATGGCATGCATGAAAAAGGGCCGCATAGGCTGCGGCCCCTGTTTCATCTGTCGGTCTGGCCTATCAGTGCGCGGTGACCGGATCGCCATGGGGGCTGGAGACGCCCTTGTGCTGGCGGAACTGGCCGGATGTGTCTGCGCCGTTCGTGGCTTGCGTGTTGCTTTCATCCTGGCGGCGCTCGCGGAGGAATTTGCGGCCGTATTTCTGGCCGGCAAAGGCGGCCCCTGCAGCGCTCAGGACTCCAGCAGCGATCATCAATTGGTTGCGGCGTTTCATAGGTGGGTCTCCTGTGGTTCGCGTTATTCATGCGCGGCAGAATTGCCATCGCATTCCCCCAATCAATGCGTGGCCCCGGCCCCCTGTTCCGTTACATACCTGCAAGGCGCTTCCCTTCCGGGCGCGTGGACGCTAAAGCCCACCTCATGAGCCTGAAGACCCGCATCATTCCCTGTCTCGACGTGAAGGACGGCCGCACCGTCAAGGGCGTCAATTTCGTTGACCTGAAAGACGCGGGCGACCCGGTGGCGCTGGCGAAAGCCTATGATGCGCAGGGGGCGGACGAGCTGTGCTTTCTCGACATTTCCGCCACGCATGAGGGCCGGGGCACGCTGATGGACATTGTTTCGGCAACAGCGGAGCAATGTTTCATGCCGCTGACCGTGGGCGGCGGGGTGCGCAGCGCGGAAGACCTGGTGGCGCTGTTGCGCGCGGGTGCCGACAAGGTGGCGATCAATTCCGCCGCCGTGGCTGACCCCGGCGTAATTGCGCGATGCGCAGCAAAAGCCGGGTCGCAAGCGGTGGTCGTGGCGATCGATGCGCGCGCCGTGGGCGACCATTGGGAAATCTTTACCCATGGCGGACGGAAAGAGACCGGCATTGACGCGGTGGCCTTTGCCAGGGAAGCCGAGGCGCGCGGGGCCGGGGAAATCCTGCTGACCAGCATGGATCGGGACGGCACCAAATCCGGATACGACCTGCCCCTGTTGAAAGCAATCACCGGCGCGGTGAACATTCCCGTCATCGCCAGTGGCGGGG
>NZ_DFME01000036.1:2791-4045 GCF_002375605.1 Hyphomonas sp. UBA3601
GCAGGCAAGGTGGAAGACCTCGCCCCCGCCGTGATCGAGGGCGGGGCGACGGCGGTGTTGGCTGCCTCGATCTTCCATTTCGGCGAAGCGACGATTGCCGAGGCCCGCGCCGCACTGGCTGCAGCCGGAGCGCCTGTCCGCCCCCTCTGACGAAATCGTCACAAAGCCTTCAATTGAGATATGGCCGCATTGGCGTAGGCTGGCCTCCTTATACAAACAGGAGGGAGCGATCATGAAAGGCCATTGTCTATGCGGCGCGGTGACGATCACGGTGCCGGACATCAATGAGGTGGCAGTTTGCCATTGCGCGACGTGCCGACGCTGGGGCGGCGGGCCGCTGTTCACGGTCGACCATGACGGCAAGCTGGAGATCGAAGGCGAGGACCATATCGCCGACTACCAGTCCTCGGACTGGGCCGAGCGGGCCTTCTGCAAGACCTGTGGCAGCCATCTCTACTACCACCTCAAATTCCACGACCATTTCGCCCTGTCGGCCGGCCTGTTTCAGGAGGCCGACCTGTCAAAGCTGTCGCAGCAGATCTTCATCGACGAGAAAGCCGCCTATTATGATCTGGCCAATGACACGCCGATGCTGACGGGCGAAGAAGCCTTTGCCGCGTTTGAGGCCGCAAATGGCGAGAGCGACTAGTCGGTAAAGGCCGGCTTGCGCTTTTGCATCTCGGCGAACACCGCTTCCATCTGGTTCGGTGTACGGATGATCTTGTCCTGCTCGACCGATTCCGCCATCAGGAGTTCCGCGTCGGTGGCATCCTGCATGGAATTGAAGATGCGTTTGGAGGCCTTGATCGCGTCCGGGTTCTTCAGCGCGATTTGCTTGGCGAGCGCCATCGCATCATCCAGCGGATTGTCGGAGACATGGGTGGCAAAACCCATTTCCTGCGCTTCGGTGCCGTTGAAGATGCGGTTGGTATAGGTCAGTTCGCGCAGCACATCGTCACGGACATTGCCGCGCCAGAGCGGGAAACCCGCCATGTCGGGCACGAGACCCCATTTCAGTTCCATGATGGCGCAACGTGTGTCTGGATGGACAAAGCGAATATCGGCGCCGGAGAGAATCTGGAAGCCGCCCCCAAAGGCCACACCATGCGCAGCGGCGATGACCGGCGCCGGAATCTCACGCCAGCCCCAGGCGACATATTGCGCGCGATTGGCGATGCCGTGCGTGCGGTCGGACAAGGTGTTCTTGCTGCCGGTGACGCTCTTGGACTCGTCGCTGCCGGAATCGCTGCCGAG
>NZ_DFME01000036.1:4308-6666 GCF_002375605.1 Hyphomonas sp. UBA3601
TGCGGATGAAGCGAACGTCGGCGATGCCGTCGTCCAGCATGGTAATGGAGACCCGGTCTTTCATGACATTCTTCCTGATCTGGTGGCGTTTCCTGAGGTTAAAGTGCGCCAGTAAGGCCTCGCGTCAAGCGCCCGCGCTTCCTCACGTCGCGTAAGTGCGCTAAGCCAAGGCCATGACAGATCTCGGCTCCCCTGACCGCCTGGCTGCGGCCCTCGCCCATCTCGGCACCACGATCGACGCACGCGCCAAGGAAGGCGACGCAGCCAGTTCGTGGACCGCAAAACTGCTGGCCAAGGGGCCGGAAGCCTGCGCGGAGAAAGTGCATGAGGAAGGCATGGAGCTGGCCGAGGCCGTGCGCCGCGAGAGCGATGCGCATGTGGCAAGCGAGGCGGCCGACGTGCTCTATCATGCCTTTGTCGCACTGCGCTCGCGGGGGGTGAGCCTCGATGCGGTGGCCGCCGCGCTGGAGAAACGGCAAGGCATCAGTGGGATTGACGAGAAGGCCGGGCGAAAAGGTTAGAGCTACCTACGGTCGGCTGTCGTATTCCCCAGAGTCCGCCATGCGCTGCAGCTCGCTCGCCATCGCATTGCAAAGGTCAGTGATGCTGACCCGCGCGGACTCCCTTACCCGCTTCTGAATCATGCTGACTGGAGAACAAAATATCTTCAGGTCAGGTATGGCCAGGACTGTTTCCTCTCCGAACTCGTCCTTCACCCGCACCCATTCAAGCGGAACCTTCTGGGCCAACAGTTCCCCGAATGCCAGTCCCGCCGCGATGATGCCTTCACCATATTCCGGATACTGGCTCGAGAGCGTGTCGTAGAGGTCTTGTACATGCGCAGCGGTAAGAGGCGGGGCAGCGTCCGCCAGTCTCGACGCAAGAGAAAGGCCACTTTCCAATGCCGCGCGTTCTTCTGAAGTGAGACCCCTGAATTCCTGACTCATATCACCCGCTCCATATAGATCACTTCCTTCTCACTTGGCACGAAGATGTTCTCGCCGATTTCTTCGAAGCCGAAGCGTTTGTGGAAGTGGAGGGAGCCGGGGCTGGGCGAGAGGCGCGCCTGCTCTGCACCTCTAGACCTCTTTCGGCGCTTTCAGGCGGCGTTTGGTTTGGTGGGTATCGGCTTTGTCGCCCGTGGGTTTTTCGCCGCGCATATAGTGGCGCTGCCAGCGTTCCTTCATGGCGTTTTCTTCGCCTGTCTTCAGGCGCTTGTTGAAGTCTGACCGGCTTTCGGTCCAGGCATTATATTCCTTCACCAATTCCGTGTTCGAGCGCAGCAGCTTCCGCTCCGGTTCGATCTCTTCCAGCTTCTTGTGCTCCATCAGCGTGATGAAGGCGAAGGGCTCGTCCTTTTCGAAGATCACTTCGCCGGGGCGCGTCATCTGCCAGTTCATTGTGAACGGGAAGGGCAGCCAGTCGGTCTCGACCAGGCCCGTCAGCGGATAGATGCCATCCTTCGGCCAGTTTGGCGGGCCCGTGACCCAGACGCCCCAGCCGGGCGGCGTGCGGAACAGGTGGCCGGTATGGAAGGTGACGATGCCGCGCATGAAATGCGCATCGGCAAAGCTGGAAATTGCGTTCGGATCGCCGCGCGTCAGGATCTGAATGTCTTCATTGCGCGTGCCGCCATTCCATTTGATCTTGATGTCCATCGGGCAGAGCAATTCCCAGCCGGTGGAATTGGCCATGGTCAGCGGCAGGCAGCGATAGGGATGGCGATCTGTGAAGGCGTCCATCCAGTCGCGATTGGAGCGCGCAGGCACCATTTGTGGCGCGACGTCGTAGATCTTGTAGCAATCGAGATGCATGAAGCGGTATCCAGAGCAGTGCTTGACGGGAGGCTAAAGTCTTGGCCCAAAGGACGCCATGACCGCAACCCCTGATGATCTCTTTGCCTATCTGGATGAATTGGGCGTCGCCCACACAACACATTGGCATGATGCCGTGTTTACGGTGGATGAGGGGCGGGAGCTGAAAGCCTCCATGCCCGGCGGACACACCAAGAACCTGTTCCTGACCGACAAGGATGGCGCGATCATCCTGATCGCGGCGGAGGCACATTCAGAGCTCAAGCTGAACCGGCTTCATCGCCTGATCGGCACGCGGCGGCTGTCGTTTGGTTCACCCGATCTGATGGAGGAAGTGCTGGGCGTGACACCGGGATCGGTGACGGCATTTGCCCTGATGAATGATACAGGCGGGCGCGTGCGTTTCCTGGTCGATGCCGCGCTGCTGGATCACGATCCGGTGAATTTCCACCCGCTGACCAATACCGGGACCACGGCGATTGCGCGGGATGATCTGGAGCGGTTTGCCCGCGCGACGGGGCATGGGTTTGAAGTGGTGGACTTT
>NZ_DFME01000036.1:6851-12884 GCF_002375605.1 Hyphomonas sp. UBA3601
GACTATTCAAACGTATATTTGAACCGTACACCGATCGAACGCGGCGCGCCGACATGGGTGTAGTAGGTCCGTTGATAGACCGGGCCGCCCGCATCATCAGACAGAACCTGATTGTAGAGATTCGTGCCGACGACGCCGGTCTCGTAGAACTCGTCAAAGAGGTTGTTGACGAAGAAGGTCGCCTGCCAGTCGCCCGTGTCATATACGGCAGAGACATTGGCCAGCCCGAAGGAATCGAGCGTCAAACCATCGCCGAGGCCACCCGTGCGGCTGAGCACATCGCCCTGCCATGTGTAGCCGGCATTGAAGGCAACTTCCGCGCCATTTTCGAGCGGCATGACATAGGTTCCGAAGACTGCGAACTGATCTTCCGGAGAGCCGGGCAGGCGGTCACCGTCACTGCCGTCCAGCAAGACCGATCCGAAGCCCGGAGGCGAGATCGTGCCGACAAGGCCCGGTGCATCCGCGGTGAGCGTTGCCTCGGAATGACTATAGCTGCCGCGTACGGAGAGGTTCTCTTTGACTGCCCAGGCGCCATTGACCTCAAAGCCTTTGGACTCAGCGCCTTCGGCATTGACCGTGATCGGAATGGAGGCGTTGATCGTGGCAGAACTCAGCTGCGGATCGGTCCATTCGATATAGTAGACTGCGCCGTTCAGGGTGACCCGCCCATCCATCAGGGTCGACTTGAAGCCAAGCTCGTAATTGGTGGTCGTGTCAGGACCGAATTGCGATTCGTCCCGCGTGGAAACGTCGCCAGCGCCCGGTCCGAATTGCTGTCCCGGCAGCAGTGCACATGCGCCTTGCTGGTTGTTGGTCGGATCATAGGCCGGGCAAACGCCAATACCGTTCGAGTTACCAATCCGGTAGCCTTCGCTGACGGTGAAGTAACCGAGAACATCATCCGTCACCTGATAAGAGGTGTTGAACTTGAACAGGGTTCCGTCATCGGACTGGCTGGTCCGCTCTGTGCCATTCGGGCTGCCGGCGGCGAAGTCAGACTTCAGGCTGTCTTCCATGTCGCTGATGCCAACGGGCTGGAGATAGTTCGGACCGCTATCGAACAGCGGGAAATCGACATCGCTGAACGATTCCAGATCATACTCATAATAGCGCCCCCCGACCGTGACGGTCCAGCGATCGGTGATGTCAAATCCAACCTCCCCAAACAGCGCTGCTTCTTCCAGTGAAGAATAGAACTGGGAATAGTATTCCAGGTCATCCGGGCGGTCGAAGCCGACATAGTCCGCATATCCCGGCGTGTACTCCTGGGAATAGGAGGTCACATCGGAATTGTTGTAGAACGCACCAACGATCCAGTTGAACCGGCTGTCAGTCGTCGAAACGAGACGGACTTCCTGGTTGAATGTGTTCTCGCGGCCCTTCTCATGCGTGAAGGAGGTGAAGGTCGGGAACAGTTCATAGCTGTATTCGAGCGAGATCAGGAGGTCGGTCTGGTCGCGCTGGCCATTGTCGTCGAACCGGGAATAGCCGGTGGCGGAGGTCAGCTCCGCAAAGCCGAGATCGGCTGTCAGCTCAAGCGCCAGCAACTGGTTGGTAATCTCGTTCGGTTCTTCGACACGTTTGGCCAGTTCGTATTTCCCGGTCTGGAGCGTGTTGCGCCAGCTGGAGCCCTGGCGGCCATCGATTTCGGACTTCTGGTAATAATAGGTCGCCGTCCCATCGAGCCACTCAGTTGGCTCCCAGCGCGCAGCGAGGCGGCCGGAAACGGTCCGCTCGCCATTCGCATCCGTGACGCCGCGCAAATTGGACGCAACATCAGTCGGGTCAGAAAAGTCCGGGTCCGGATCAGATACACCGATTTCCTGCACGATGTATGGATAGTCGATGAAACCGGAATCGTCTTCGTAGTCGACCGAGCCACGGATCGCAAAGTTTGGCGCAAACGTCTTGTTGAAGGTCAAGCCGGTTTCATAGCTGAGCGATGCTGCTTCGGAATATTTTGAGAATTCCGACCGCACTTCCAGTAGGTCGCCATCAAAATCCGGCTTGTTCGGGATGTAACGGATTGCGCCGCCAAGCGTACCGGCGCCGTAAAGTGTGCCTTGTGGCCCAAGCAGGACTTCCACGCGCTGAAGGTCATTCAGCTTGAGATCCACAAAAAGCGGAATCTCGCCGAGATAGGTGGCAACCGTGCCGCCGCCATCATTGTTGCCGTCACCGGAGCCGAGGCCATCTGCATTCAGACCACGAACAATAACGGGGTTGCCCTGACGGCCACCGCGATCAACGACGTTGATACCCGGTACATAAGCCAGCACATCTGCCAGTTCGTCAAAGCCTTGCTCTTCGATCTGCTCGCCGCCAAGGGCCGCGATGTTCAGAGGGATATCCTGGACGCTTTCGGCGCGGCGGGTGGCGGTGACCGTAATGGTCTGGGCGCGCAATTCGCTGTCGCTGGACGGTTCTTCCTGGGCGCTGGCACCCATGGCAAGGCCTGTCGCAAGCACGACAAGACTGGTCTGCCGTAGTAGACTGGATTTAGACATTTGTAGAAACTCCTATAGTTCCTACCTCACCTCCAACATTAGGAAGCAGGGAAGAATTTGGCACAAGCGACCGTCCCACACGGCAGCACATTTATGTCCTTGGCGTAATATTTTTGGCACAGAATTGCGCCTATACGGCTCAGTTGTAGAATGAAGGAACAATGCACTGATCAAAAATTGGGCATCTTCGCCAAATATTGGGCTACTGGACCGGGCGGCGAGCCATCTGGAAAAGAAGGCTTACAGGCATGCGCATGCCGACTGCATGGAGGCGCTGAAACGCGACCCCGGCGAGCCGCGCGCGTATTATCTACTGGGCATCCTGACCGCGGATCACGCCAATCATGCCAAGGCCATAGACCTGTTTGATCGTGCGCTGACACTCAGCCCACAACACCCTGAAGTGCTCGCCCAAAAAGCGCGCAGTGAAATGGCACTTCTCAGGCGCGAATCGGCTGTACGGTCTGCGGATGCCGCCGCCGCGCTTGCGCCAGACGACGCCTTGACGCTCGACACGCTGGGGGTCGTCTACAGCCGCGCCGGACTGCATGACCGTTCTCTGGAATTCTACAAGCGGGCCACGGCGACCGCCCCAGATGTCTCTGCCTACCATTACAATCTCGGAGCGGCGCTTCAGTTTGTCGGACACATGGACGAAGCGCGGGAAGCCTATCGCAGATGCTTAATACTGGATCCGGGCGAGACCCGCGCTCTGGCCGCAATCGTCCAGATCACGAAGCAGACCGAGGCCGACAACCAGATTGCCGAATTGAAAGCTGTGTTTCCCTCGGTCGCCCATAAAGCCGATGACGCGCTCCGCGTCGGCCATGCCCTCGCCAAGGCCTATGAAGATTTGAACCAACCAGCCGAAGCGATGGGCTGGCTGGCCAAAGCCAAATCAGCCAAATGGGCCGCTGTGCAGCACGATGCGGCGTTTGATGACGCCATTTTCGACGCGGCGAAAGCGACGACACACCTGCCAATGATGGGTGGCCATACCAGCGCGCAACCCATTTTCATTGTCGGCATGCCCCGGACGGGAACCACCCTGGTCGACCGGATCCTGTCGAGCCATAGCGAGGTGACTTCGGCCGGAGAACTCGCCGATTTCGGGATCAGCCTGAAACACCTGTCAGGCACCCAATCGAAATACGTGCTGGATGTCGAAACGCTGGCGGCAGCCGGGCAGGTAGACCAGGACGAGCTTGGCCGGATGTACATGCAACGCGTTGAAGCCACGCTCGGCCTGACTGGGCGGTTCATCGACAAGCTGCCACTGAATGCGATTTACGCCCCCATCATTTTGGCGGCCCTGCCGGAAGCGCGGATCATCTGCCTCAGGCGGCATCCGGCGGACACAGTGCTCAGCAATTACAGGCAATTGTTTGCGACGCAGTTTCCCTATTACGACTACGCCCTGAACCTGGAAACCACGGCGCACTATTATGTCGGCTTTGACCGCATGATCCGGCATTACAGCGAGACGCTTCCGGCAGGCCGGTTCACACAGGTTCATTATGAAGACGTGGTGGGCGACATCGAGGCCCAGACACGGAGATTGCTCGAGTTCTGCGGCCTGTCATTTGAGGCCCAATGCCTGGACTTTCACCAGAATGCCGCGCCGGTTGCGACCGCCAGTTCCGCGCAGGTGCGCGAGCCGCTCTATACCCGGGCGCTGGCCCGATGGAAGCGGTACGAGGCGCAGCTCACCCCGGCACTCGATATATTGGAAGCGGCTGGCTGCATCGATGCCGCAGAGCGGGATATCCCCTAGGGCAATGCTGGCCATTCCGGCCCGACGCATTAGTGTCTTCCCGATAAGAGGGAGTCACCGCCATGAAACACCGCCGCCTTGGCAAGAGCGCCATTTACGTATCCGACATCTGCATGGGCACGATGACTTTCGGCGCCCAAACGGACGAAGCCGAAGCCCACAAGGTTCTTGATGCCTGTTTCGAAGCCGGGATCAATTTCTATGACACCGCCGAGAACTACCCGGTGCCGCCAAAGCTTGAATGGGCTGGGCGGACCGAAGAAATCTTTGGCCGCTGGATGAAGACCAAAGACCGCGACCGCCTGATCGTGGCTACGAAAGTGTGCGGGCCGTCGCATGGCTGGATCAAGGGATCGCAGCGCGGCGAGATGACGGCGCTGGACCGGCACAATATCCGCCGCGCCATCGATGCCAGCCTGACCCGGTTGCAAACCGACTATGTCGATCTCTACCAGACCCATTGGCCAGATCATGGCACGAACTTCGACGAGACGATGGAGACCCTTGATGATCTCGTTCGCGAGGGAAAAGTGCGCATCGTCGGCTGTAGCAATGAAGATGCCTGGGGCCTGATGAAGAGTATCGAGACCTCCAACCGGCTCGGTACGGTGCGCTATCACACGATTCAGAACAATTTCAGCCTGAACAATCGCCGCTTTGAAGATGCATTGGCCAAAGTGTGTCGCCGCGAAGGTGTCAGCCTTATCCCTTATTCGCCGTTGGCAGGGGGCGTCTTGTCCGGCAAGTATCAGGATGGTGCCCTGCCCGAAGGCGCGCGTTTCTCAGCCTATTTGCAACATGGCGGGCGTCAGACCTTAATGGCCGGGCGGTTCGTCAACGAAAAGTCACTGGAATCCACGCGGCGCTTCATGGACATCGCGAAGGATGCGGGCATGTCGCCCGTGACGCTGGCCACAGCATGGTCGAAACAACATGATTTCGTCGCCTCCACCATTGTCGGCGTGTCGAAATTCGATCAGTTGGCCGACATTCTCGCAGCCGCAGACCTGGAACTCTCCGCAGACGTGATGAAGGCGTGCGATGCCGTCACCAAAGACCAGATGTATCCAATGGGCTAGGGCCCGCAAATGAAATGAGCCCCCACCCGCTTCTGCGTCGGATGGAGGCTCGTCCTTTGTTTCCCACCAAAGCTCGTGGGATCTATTCGGGGCTTGGCCGCGCGCTTGCGAGAACTTCGCGCTTGCCGGCATGGTTCGGCGCAGAGATCGCGCCTTCTTCTTCGAGGCGATCGATTACGCCTGCAGCCTTGTTGTAGCCAATCTTGAGGCGGCGCTGAAGATAGGAGGTCGAGGCGCGCTGGTCGCGGACGACGATGGCAAGCGCCTGGGAATAGAGATCGTCGTCTTCGTCGCCGGTGCTCGTCCCGAGCATGGCATCCATGACGGCAGACCCCGTTGAGCCATCTTCGGGCGCTTCGAGCACATCCATGACATAGTCGGGCTCGCCTTGTTCCTTGAGCCAGTCAACGACCGAGCCGACTTCCTCATCTGACACGAACGGGCCATGAAGGCGCTGGGATTTCTTGCCGGGGGCCTGATAGAGCAGGTCGCCCATACCGAGCAGCTGTTCGGCGCCTTGTTCGCCCAGGATCGTCCGTGAGTCGATCTTGGTCGTGACCATATAGGAAATCCGTGTCGGGAAGTTCGCTTTGATCGTACCCGTAATAACGTCTACGGATGGTCTCTGTGTTGCCGTGATCAAGTGAATACCAGCCGCACGGGCCATCTG
>NZ_DFME01000036.1:13100-18821 GCF_002375605.1 Hyphomonas sp. UBA3601
AATCCGGTCTGGACCTTGCGGACAAGTTCGTCGCCATTGGCACGGTACTTGGCGGCCTTGTCATTGAAGCCAGCGAGGTTACGGACGCCCGCTTTTGACATCAGCTCATAGCGGCCTTCCATCTCGCGGACGGTCCACTGCAGGGCGTTCACGGCCTTCTTCGGATCCGTCACAACCGGCGCCAGCAAGTGTGGAATGCCCTCATAGATCGACAGTTCGAGCATTTTCGGATCGATCATGATGAAACGGCACTGTTCCGGCGAGTGACGATAGAGCAGGGACAGGATCATTGCGTTGACGCCGACCGACTTACCCGAACCCGTCGTACCCGCAATCAGCAAGTGAGGCATCTTGGAAAGGTCGACCACGGTTGGCACACCGCCAATGTCTTCGCCGAGCGCCATTGGCAGGCTGGCCCGTGTGCCGACATAGGCTTCGGCCTGAAGCAGCGTGCGCAGGTAAACCGTGTCGCGGTCTTCGTTTGGCAGCTCGATGCCAATCGCATTCTTGCCGGGAACCACCGCGACACGGGCAGAGATCGCGCTCATCGAGCGGGCAATGTCGTCCGCCAGGGAAATCACACGGGAAGATTTGACGCCCGGAGCTGGTTCCATTTCGAACAGTGTAATGACCGGGCCGGGACGCACTTCCTTGATGCGGCCGCGTACACCGAATTCCTTCAGAACATCGGTCAGGCGCGCAGCCTTCTCGAGCAGTGCATCTTCGTCCACCGTATCGCCGCGCTCTTCCGGCATCTGGAGCAAGTCGATCGAGGGCAGGCGCGTGGACTTGCGGCGGCGGTCCGATTTCGTCACACGGGGTTGGCTTGGCAGTTTCGGCTTGGAGACGGGTACGGACAGGCGACGCGTTTGAATCGGCGCGATCCCGTCATCTTCGTCTTCATACAGGTCTTCATCATCAAATGACGTCTCGTCTTCCTCATCATAGACTTCGTCTTCGTCATCATAGTCGACATCATAGGAGTCTGCGTCGACATATTCGTCGTCGCCCTTGATGACGCGTGCGCGTCCCGTATCGCGATCTGCGTCCAGCTCTTCGTCATCCAGATCGCGCGGCTTCGGCTTGAGGAAGGACACAACCGAAACCAAGAACCCACCAATGCCGGTGGCCTGACGTGCGGCATGGCGTCCGGACTTGGTCGCGGCCTGATGAAGAAGGTGTGCGTCGCGGCGTCGGAAACCCAGTGCCGACAGGGCGGCCCAAGCGGAGGCCGCGCCCAGGACGGCGCCCGCCCATGTGTTCGGAGATGGCAGCAGCAGCGCGCGGAACGGCATGGAGGCATAATAGAAGAGCGCATCACCCACGACGCCGCCAAGACCCGCCGACAATGGCCAGCTTTCCGGCACAGGCCAGGCGGCAAAGAAGGCGGCCGACAGTGGAACGAAAGCGAGGCCCGTCATCCAGCGGCGCACGCGCGGCACGCCGATCAGCACGGTGCGCATGGCGCCGCCGATCATCATGGCAAGACCCGCTGCCCAGGCAGACCAGCCAAGCATTTGACGGGACAAGTCCGCGAAGATGGCACCAGGGCCACTGAACAGATTCTGGACTTCTGCATCTGTGGCGGCGTTCCAGCTCGGATCGCTTGGCATGTAGGACCCTACGCTACCACATATGAAGACGCCTATTCCGAATGCCGCTGCCCCTGTGAGAATCCGCCAGACCGGGTCGCTGACGCTCGGGATATCGTCTTCGGTATAAACATAGTCTGTCATGAGGTGGGGCTGCTCCACTTGTGTCGCGGGAGCCCTCACTTTGACCCAATACGCTTAACGCCCGGCAAATGCCGGTAAAACTTCTGCAGGAAGGCTGTTAATCTTTTGGACCTCGCGAAAACGGGCTCAAAACGAGCAAACCGTCGCGATTTGATCTGAATCAGCCAGGCTGATCCCGTATCCGCACGCGTATGTATTCTCCGTAATATAAGGAACCAGAGCCTCCACGGCCTCATTGATTGCGTGAGACCAACACCAAAGGAGAGCTCGATATGAAACGCACACTGATTATCCCCGCAACCATCGCCCTGTTAACGGGTATGGCCGCAACCGCGCAGGAACCTAACACAACCGACATGGACGTTAACGCCTCCGCCGAAATGGAAGAAAGTTCTGATGTTCAAAACATTGACGAGCTGTCGATTGACGAATTGAACGCACTTCAACTGAAGGTTCTGAAAGATCCGGCGGCATCCGACGCCACCAGCGATGTCCTCTTCACTGTCCAATCCGATATGGATGTACCTGAAGAGACTTCTGCTGAATCCGACGACACAATGGTGATGGCACAGGCTGACACGACCACGAACGCGGAAATGGAGGCTGAGCAGACGACCGGTGCCACAGAAACATATGATCCCGCTATTACCAATCCGGAACAGACAGACCCGGCAGGCGACACGAAATCCTATGAGTGGGACGAGACGCAATCTGCTGACGTGACGACTGATGGCTCCGCTGAAGCAAATATGGACGCTTCGGTAACCGCAGAGACTGATATGGAAGTAGAGCCCGAAATCGGTATGGGCGGCCCGGACTATGCGTCAGAGACCGAGGCCATGGCTGATCTCGCCATGAAGGGCACGATTTCCGATATCGCCTCGGAAGATCCTCGCTTCACAACCCTGGTCGCTCTTGTAGAGCAGGCTGGCCTGACCGGTGAACTGGATAGCGACACCAAATACACAGTGTTTGCGCCGACCAATGCGGCTTTTGAAAAGCTCGACCCCGAGCTGGTTTCAAAGCTGAAATCCGGTGAAGCAAATGACAAACTGACCGCAATCCTCAAAGCACACGTGGTCGAAGGCGAAACCCTGAGCAGCGATATCGCCAATGGCGAAATGAATGTCGCTACGCTGGCTGGCTCTGACGTCGCCGTCACGAAGACGGACGACAGCGTGATGATCGACAATGCCACGGTTGTGGCGGCTGATATCCAGGCTTCCAACGGTGTTATCCACGCCGTCGATACAGTGATCATGCCGGATGATGAGTCCTAAGGACTGATCCTGCCCCGCAAAGACCAATAAAAAGCCCCGACAGATTGCTCTGCCGGGGCTTTTCGTTGGGTACTCTTATGAACCTAGTTCGCGAATTCCGGATAGGCTTCGAGGCCGATTTCTGCCTTGTCGAGGCCCATCTCTTCTTCCTCGGCCGTCGGACGCACGCCGATGGTGAGTTTCAGGATGTACCAGACAATCGAAGAGGCGATCATCACGAAGACACCGGTCAGAACCACACCAACCAGCTGGCCAAGATAGCTTGGGTCACCCGCTTCATTCGGCGCGATGGCGTTCGTGTAGGAGAATGGAACGATCATTGTGCCCCAGATGCCGCAAACGAGGTGAGCCGGAATAGCGCCGACCACATCATCGATTTTCAGCTTGTCGAGCAGTGGCACGAAGATCACGACCAGGACGCCGCCCACACCACCGATCAGGACCGAAGCCAGCATGCTTGGTGCAAGCGGTTCTGCCGTGATGGACACGAGGCCACCGATAGCACCGTTGAACACCATGGTCGCGTCGACCTTGCCCTTGTAGAGGATGGCAGTCGTGAACATCGCCGCCATCACGCCGCCCGCTGCTGCGAGGTTTGTGTTCGCAAAGATCTGCGACACGGAGTTGATGTCTGCGGCCGTACCGGCTGCCAGTTGGGACGCACCGTTGAAGCCAAACCAACCGAACCACAGGATGAATGTACCCAGTGCGGCGAGCGGGATGTTGTTGCCCGGCATCGGATTGACCTGCTTGCCGAAATACTTGCCGATGCGAGGCCCGATGATGATGGCACCTGCGAGCGCTGCCCAGCCACCGGTCGAGTGGACCAGCGTAGAACCAGCGAAGTCAGAGAAGCCCCATGCGGAATCGAGGTAGCCTGCACCCCATTCCCAGGACACGACGACCGGATAGATGAAAGCAGTAAGAATTGCGGTGAAGATCAGGAAAGGCCAGAGCTTCACGCGCTCTGCCACTGTACCGGATACGATGGACGCAGCTGTTGCGACAAACACCATCTGGAAGAACCAGTCGGAGGCCGGGGCATAGCCTGCGTCGCTTTCGACGCTCAGATCGCCACCATCCCAAGGTCCGGGTGTGGTGCCGAGCAGGCCGCCAATCGATTCAGCCGGATAGGCCATGTTGTAGCCGACGACCCAGAACATGAGACCGGCAATGGAATAGAGTGCGACGTTCTTGGTGGACTGCATGGCGGCGTTCTTGGAACGCACAAGCCCTGCTTCGAGCATGCAGAAACCTGCTGCCATCAGCATCACGATGATACCGCCGATCAGAAACAGGTAGCTGTTGTCGACATAGGCGCTGGCGCTTCCCGCTACGCCCTCTTCCAGCGCGGCAAGCCGCGCCTCGATGTCGGCATCCTGAGCGTAGGCGGCTGCCCCCGCCAATAGTGCGGCTGGCAGCAGCGCTGCTCCGCGTATGGTATTTTTTAGTAGTTGGCCCATCTGGCCCCTCCTTCGTCACGAGACTGCAGAGCTCGGGACCCCCCGTGCTCTCCCAGAACCGATATGATTGTGAGCTTGAGGGAATGTCGCACCACCATGGGGGCAGACCGGTTTTTCAGGTAAGGCATGGTCAAAGCATGGGCAGTGATGCGGCGAATCGCCTAAATCTCCATCATTGCTGGACGATTGGCAGGAGGGCACTTAGCTAAAGACCATGACCAAAACAGCTGCTCAGTCTGACCGCGTGTATGACCTTGCCATTGTGGGGGCCGGACCGGTCGGCACCACACTGGCCATTCTGGCCGCGCAACGGGGCTTTTCTGTAATACTTGTTGACGCTCGGGACCCGAATGCTCCGGTACGCAAGGACACCCGGACCTTTGCCATCGTACGCGGCAGCTGGCGGCTGCTGGACGCGGCAGGTGTGACCAACGCAATGCGCGGATCAACCGAGCCTTTGAACGGACTGGAAGCGATCGACGGCGGAACCCACTGGTTCGGCGTGCCCGGAGTGCTGTTTGGCAATGACGACCTGCCGGATGATCCCGATGGCCAGCCCCTTGGACAGATGGTTCCGGCCGCTGACCTTCAGGCCGCCTTGGACGATGCCTGCGAGAAGGCGGGTGAAATAGAGTGGGTGCAGGGCAAGCTGTTCGAGTCGATGGAGATCGGTCCCGCGGGTGCCAGCCTGACTCTCTCTGATGGGCGCAAAATCCACGCCCGGCTGGTTGCCGCATGTGACGGGATGAAATCATCCGTGCGAAGCGCCGTCGGGATCCAGACCGAAGGGCATGATTACAATCAGTCCGTCTTCGCCGCCAATGTGAAGCTGGACCGCCCTCATGGAGGCATTGCGCGCCAGCTGTTCACACCGGAAGGACCTTTTGCGACCCTGCCGATGCCGGACAATCGGGCGAATCTTGCCTGGTACATGAAACGCGGCGCGGCCGAAGCCATCGCGGCCATGTCTGTCGAGGACATCAATGCCGAACTGAATGCGCGCTTTGCAGATTTTGCGGGCCCCATGGAGATCGACGGACCGTATTCGGCCTATCCACTCGTCATGCAGCTGGCAACGCGCATGGTTGGCCCGCGTACAGCGCTCGTGGGCGATGCCGCGCACCGGATCAATCCGCTCGCCGGGCAGGGACTGAATCTCGGCTTCAAGGATGTCGGCGCGCTGATTGATGTTATGTGCGACGCTCGCGACGTCGGCCTTGATCCGGGATCGGATGTCAGCCT
>NZ_DFME01000036.1:19048-24242 GCF_002375605.1 Hyphomonas sp. UBA3601
GACCGGGCCTTTACCAATGACAGTAATCTGCTGAAGCCTCTGCGGGGCTTGGCCCTGACACTGGCGCAACGGGTGACTCCACTCAGGCGAGCCATGGCCCGCCAGGCCAGCGCGGACCAGGATCACCTGCCAAGCCTGATGCGTTAGGCTGGCACGGCCAGTTCCCGCAGGAATTTCCACGTATACAGCCCGGAATCATGTCCGTCAGAGAATTGGATGCGCACGGCATAGCGCCCGACCGGTTCGGCGCCGAGCACGGAGATATCGTCCGGCACCGGCGGCTGGGGAGGGCGTGGACCGCTGCCATGACCGCGGACCTCCGCTGACGGGCTTTCCTCGCGCAGGCGTTTGTAGCCGATGACGCCGGATACGCCGTCGTCGAATTCGATAAATAATTCCTGTGCGGATTTCCGGAAAGCCAGACGAGCAGGCCAGGATGGATCGCTCATGCGCCGGGCTCATCGTGAGGAGCGGTTTCGTCCAGATCGCGCGCCTCATCCGCCAGCATGATCGGAATGCCATTGCGGATCGGATAGGCCAGCCGCGCCTTTGGCGAGACCAGCTCGTCGGCGGCGCGGTCATAGCTCAACGGCTGGCGGCTGACCGGGCAAATCAGGATTTCCAGCAAGCGAGGATCAACCCCGGACGGGCCCTTGCGCGGCGCGCCAATTTCTTTCCCGGTATCTTCAGACATGAACGCCCCTATTGCAGCGTGCCGCCATCCTGGCCGGACACATCCATTTCCAGAAGGGTGATGAGCGTTTCCGCGCGATCTTTCAAGGTGGGCGCCTCAACGAGCGCCTGCTTCTCCATCACGGAGAATGGACATCCCGAGCAAAGCGCATTCACCAGGGTTTCGAGCGGAGCTTCTTCCACCGCCGACCAGTCCGTCGCCATGTCGTGTGTCTCGGTATAGTCGTGCAACGCACCGACGAGACGCTTGCGGTCCGGCAAGCGCGCAGGCGGGACATCTTTCAGGTCTTCGGCATAGGGCGTCCAATCGGGCGTCACCTGCCGATAGGGCGTCATCACCGAAAGCTCTTTGGAGACATCAAACCGCGCAATTCCCGACAGCGTGATCAGATAGCGACCATCCCCTGTTTCAGACCAGGCCGTAATACGTCCCGCGCACCCGGTTTGCGCAATATCCGGCTTGGCTCGTGTGCCCCCGATAGTCTGGACCATGCCGATCATGCGGTCGCCCTGAATGACATCATCAATCATGTTGAGGTAACGCGGTTCGAAAATGTTCAGCGGCAACTGCCAGCGCGGAAACAGGAGCGCGCCGGGCAGGGGGAAGATCGCCAGCTGTTCCGGCAGTTCGGAAATACGCGTGAAGCTCGGCTGGGTCATCGGATTGCGTCTCTTTCTGGATCGGCCTGAAAAGAGATGTGGAGCGAATGCTCCCTCAGGCAAACATCAGCGATGCAAGACGACGGCGACCGCTGACGGTTGCCGGGTCTGTCGCCCCTGCCGCCTCAAACATCTGTAGCAGCTTTTCCTTGGCCTTGCCTTCGCTCCAGTCGAGCTTGTGTCCGAGAATGATCAGCAGATGATCAATCGCATCCCCGAACCGGCCAGCCGCGCCATACTTCTCTGCCAACTCAAACCGCGTGTCATGATCATCGGGATTGGCAAGGACGGCTGAAAGCGCCGCTTCGAATTCGTCTGGTTCAGCCGCCGAATCGCCCATCATTTCAATGGCGGTGCGGACGCCTTTGACGGCGCTGTCATTCTGCTTGTCCTCGGGGATCATATCGAGCGTCACTGTGGCGCGTTCCTTGTCGCCATTGGCGAGGTAACAGCGAGCGAGCCCGGCGATCGCTGTGACGTTTTCTGGCTCCTGCTGAATGACAGCCGCATAGATCTGCGCCGCTGTGCCAATATCGCCTGCCTGGCTAGCCGCTTCAGCCTGTTCCAATGCCTCGGCAATCATCTTGCCGGCATCGGTTCCGCTCAGCAGCTTCTCGACGAACGCATTGATCTGGCTTTCCGGCAGTGCGCCCATGAAGGCATCGACCGGGCGGCCCTTGTCGAACGCATAGACGGCCGGAATGGAACGTACGCCAAGCTGCCCGGCATAGGCCGGGTTTTCATCAATATTGATCTTGACCAGCTTGACCTGGCCATTGCGGGACTCGACCGCCTTTTCGATGATCGGCCCAAGCGTCCGGCACGGTCCGCACCACGGCGCCCAGAAATCCACGATTACGGGCTGTTGCTCGGACGCCTCCACAACATCGGCCATGAAATCCTGGTCGGTTGTATCTTTGGTATGAAGCGAAGCCATTTCAGTCATGTGAGCGTGTTCCTTGAATATCTGCAGGGAACATGGGCTGGAGACCCGCTTTTCGCAAGGCGCGGTCCTGACACCAAACGGGCTGTGCGCGTTCATCTGGCAGTCAATCTGGACATGCGATTGGGTGAAGCTGAATGCGGTGCAACGAAAAGCGACGAAAATACCTTTTTCGCGCCCTGTTTCTGCAAGCCTGTCGCGCTTAAGTGTAGGTCCATTGGTCAACGAATTGAGGAGACCGCACAATGTTGAATTTCCTGGCAAGCCTTGGCGCAATCACCGCGATCGCCACGTCCCCCTTCGCAATGGGCCTGCAGATCACCGATGCCGCAGCCCCTGCTCCGCAAGTCGCTCAGCCTGCTGGCCTGACAGACAAACAACGCGCCGACCTGCTGGAACGCGCCTCGGCCGCGCTGGCCGCTGTGGAGACCGCAAGCGGTACGTTTGAACAACTTGCGCCTGACTATACTGAATCAACTGGACGGTTCGCCCTTTCGCGACCTGGCAAGGTGCGGTTTGAATATGACGCCCCAAGCCCGCTTCTCGTCGTAAGCGATGGAACAACTGTGGCGCTTCAGGATTCCGAACTGGAAACCACGGATCGCGTCCCCCTCGGCACGACCCCGCTCGCCCTGTTGCTGGATGACGACATCGATTTTGCCACCGAAGCCGACGTGCTCGACGTGCAAAACCGCAATGGTCGGGTCGAAATCACACTTCGGGACAAGTCCGGTGAAATGGACGGCACGCTGACCCTGCTGTTGATGGAAAGTGATATGTCGCTGACCGGATGGCGCACGATGGATAGCGGCGGAAACCCCACCTCCGTACAACTGACGAATGTGGAATCGGGCAAACGATTGAACCCACGCCTATTCGTAATGAAGGATTTTGACGAGAATTGAGGTCGAACTTGACCGCTGGCGCCGGAAAACTGGACCCCAGACGACACAGCCAAGCATATAACACAATTTTCACTTGAATTTAATTGTGAGAGTGACATCTTTGCAACTGTGGACGACGCAGCTACCCCGCGCAGCAATTGACCCCCCGCTGCGACCAGATGCGTTGTCACCGTCGGAGCCTTCCCCTCCCGGCGAGACGTGCAAAGCAAGCGTCTGACGCGTCCGAGCTTCCCCGCGCTCGGGCGCGTTGACGTTTCTGGAAACACTGTTACGCAGCCTGAATGTCAAATTCACTCAAGATCGTCAGCTGGAACATCAATTCGGTCCGCCTGCGCGCCCCCAATGTGGAAGCCTTCGTCGCCGCTGAGCAGCCGGACGTAATCTGTCTGCAGGAAACCAAATGCCAGGACGGGGAATTTCCTGAAAAGGCTTTTCGGGAAATGGGTCTGCCACATCTGGTCCTGAACGGTCAGAAAGGCGGTCATCACGGCGTGGCCATTGCTTCGCGCCTGCCGATCGAACGTATCGAGGCCCCAGATCTGTGCCGCCACGGGCATTCCCGTGTGATCGCAGCAAAAGTGGCAGGCGTCGAAATCCACAATATCTACCTGCCGGCTGGCGGCGACGAACCGAATGCAGACACGAACGACAAGTTCGCGCACAAGCTGGATTTCCTTGAGCGGCTTGGACCTGGCTATAAGAAGCAGACCACAACACCGCGTGTTCTGGTCGGCGATCTCAATGTCGCGCCGCACGAGAATGACGTCTGGTCACACAAACAGATGTTGAAGATCATCTCGCACACGCCGGGCGAGACAGAACGCCTGGAAGATTCGCGCAGTCAGGCGAGGTTCGCTGACATCGGCCGACTGGCCGTTGATGATCATCAGAAACTGTATTCCTGGTGGAGCTATCGCGCGAAAGACTGGGCCAAGAGCAATCGGGGCCGCAGGCTGGATCATATCTGGATGAACCCGGCTGCCCTGCCAGACACGCAGCTGGACACATACCGCGTCCATCTTGCCTGGCGCGGCGGCTGGAAACCCTCAGATCACGCGCCCATCAGCGTTGAGATGAAAGTCTAGGGCTGAAGGCGGTATCCGCCAGCATCAGTCAGCAACAGGCGTGCGTGTGCCGGATCAGGCTCGACCTTCTGACGCAGGCGGTAGATATGGGTTTCCAGCGTGTGCGTGGTGACCGTCGCATTGTAGCCCCAGACTTCTGACAATAACTCATCCCGTGCGACCGGCTTGCCCTGTGCGCGGTAGAGATATTTCAGGATGTTGGTTTCTTTCTCCGTCAGGCGCACCTTTCGGCCATCTTCCGTGACAAGCAATTTCATGGATGGGCGGAACTCGTAAGGCCCGACCTGGAAGGTCGCGTCTTCAGACTGTTCGAAACTGCGCAGGTGCGCACGTACCCGCGCCAGCAGAACAGAGAATTTGAAGGGCTTGGTGACATAGTCATTCGCGCCGGATTCGAGGCCGAGTATCGTATCTGCATCGCCATTCTGTCCCGTCAGCATGATGATCGGTGCACGCACGCCCTTTTGGCGCATTTGCTTGCAGGCTTCGCGGCCATCCATGTCCGGCATATCGACATCGAGCAGGATCAGGTCGATTCGTTGGGCTAGCGCGTGAGTGATGCCCTCGTTCGCATTGGCGGCCTGCAATGTGGTGAAGCCATCGTGCAAGTCGAATTGCTCGGCGAGCGCTTCGCGCAGGTCCTGGTCATCGTCAACCAGCAGGATCGTCTTGTTACCTGTCACGGGCGTCTCCTAATTTCGGTCGTCGCTGTGTATTGCGGCTGCTGTCAAATGCCATATGACTTTGCCTAACGCGCAATCACAAGTGTGGGAGCAGTCCGTGAGCATGAAATTCACCGCAACGCAAACCGGCAAGTTTTCGGGGCCGGGCTTTACGGCCCGGTGCGTCCTGGGCAAAGGCGGCGTGGTGAAGGCATCGCAAAAGCGCGAAGGCGACGGAGCCTCTCC
>NZ_DFME01000036.1:24328-34908 GCF_002375605.1 Hyphomonas sp. UBA3601
CGAAGGCGACGGAGCCTCTCCGGCGGGCACATGGCCGGTGCGGAATGTCTTCTTCAGGCCGGACCGTCTGGACCCGCCCGTCACCAGCCTCCCCCGGGTGCCGTTGAAACCTTATGATGGGTGGTGCGATGCGCCGGATCACCGCCTCTACAACCGGCCTGTATCCCTGCCATTTTCGGCAAGCCATGAAAAATTATGGCGCGACGATCATGTCTATGATGTGATTGTCGAACTTGGCTACAATGATGATCCGGTGACGCCGGGCCTTGGCAGCGCGATCTTCATGCATCTGGCCCGGCCGAATTTCGAGCCGACCGAAGGCTGTATTGCGCTCGAGCAGAACGACTTGCTCACCTTGCTGGAACTGATGGTGCCGGGCGCCGAGATCGAAATCTCTTTCTAGGCTGAAGAGTCACGCGGGCCAAACAGGGCAGACCCAACCCGCACATGCGTCGCTCCAAAGCGCGTAGCGATGTCATAATCTGCGCTCATGCCCATGGAGAGCTGGGGGAGTTCGAGACGCCTGGCGATCTTGGCCAGCAGGGCAAAGTGGGGACCAGCCGGCTCATCAACCGGGGGGATGCACATCAGACCAGTCACATCCAGTCCTTGCTCCCGCGCCACGCGGAGCAGCGCTTCGACGTCTCTTGGGGCAACCCCGGCCTTCTGCGGCTCTTCGCCGGTATTCACCTGGATCAGATAAGTCCGTTTCAAACCAGACTTCTGTTCGGCCTTGGCAAGTTCGCGGCAAAGCTTTGGTCGGTCGAGCGTCTCTATGACATGAAACAGGTTTACCGCGTCTTCGGACTTGTTCGATTGCAAGGGGCCAATCAGCCGCAATTCCAGATCCGGATAATCCGCGCGGCGCGTTTCCCAATGCTGGAATGCTTCCTGTACGCGGTTTTCTCCGAAGACGCGGTGCCCTGCCGCGAGGATCTCTTCCAGTGCCGCATCGGATTGGGTTTTCGTCACAGCCACAAGCGTGGGCGGTGTTTCAGCAATAGCAGCAAGATCGCCGAGGATCTCGGCGCGGCGCTTGGCAATTCCGGGGAAGTCCGTATCAGTCATCTTGATGGCGCAGAAACCCCAAGACGAGCCGAGACGCAAGCTGATCTCTGCGGCGAGACGCTCGCGGCGGCATTTGCCATCCTGGTTGCCACCCGCCCTTTTCCTGACCGATCCGCAACGGACACCGGACCCGGTTTCAGTTGCAGAAAACCTTCCCGCAGGCTGGGGCATTCTTTACCGTCACTTCGGGGCACGGCACAGTGTATGGCAGGCGCGCCAACTTGCAGACATCGCAAACAAGCGCGGACTTGCCTTGCTGGTTTCGGCCGATCCGGACCTGGCAATCGAAGTTGGCGCAGCGGGCGTGCATTGGCCGTATGCCCGGCGACACGAGGCCCGCAAATGGCGCGACCGGTTCGATCTGATGAGCATAAGCGCTCATGGCCGCGCCGAATTGCAAAAGATTGATGCAAGCGTGTTCGATGCGGCACTGGTGTCTACAGTGTTCCCATCCAATAGTCCCTCCGCCGCGGCGCCCATGGGGCCACACACGTTACGCTGCCTGTCGCGGCAAAGCGCGCTACCAATCTACGGGTTGGGCGGAATCAATTCGCGCAATGCCGCCAGCATAAGCGATGCAGCAGGCCTGGCAGCGATTGAAGGAATAAGGGACCCGTTCAGATCCTAGAATTTGAAGGCAGACTTCAGCCGGATACCCGCTTCGACTTCGCGAGACTCCCATGTGGAGGTGTCATTCAACTCGTCCGTGCCAACACTGACTTCACCGCCAACCGAGAATCGCGGGGTAATCTTGAAGGTCGCACCCGCCTGCATTTCTTCACGCGGTAGCGGAGAAAGGTCTGTACGGGAGACCTTGTCGAGGTTCAGTTGCCAACGGGCATTGCCGCCAAACTGCATTGAGAATTCGCGGTCAGGTTGGGCCTGCCAGACAGATTCGGTGCTAGCGGGTTTGGCCTGAGCGAATTGACGATACCATTCGGACTGCGCGGCGGAGGTTTCAGATATACTGGGCGTTGCCATTTCCATGGCGGGTGCAGACACGTCATCTTGCGCCGCGGCTGGCAAAGCCAGCGCGGTTAGCGCGATCACGAAAGTTGCAAAGCCCAGCTTCATCGAATTTACCTCTGCTCCCAGAAATAGTCGGAGGGGCAGGTAAAGAGAAGATTAAGAATCTGAAAGACCCGCTATTCTAGTCCGATAGTGTGATTTCTATCACAATCCCCTCAGGGGAATTTTTACCCGCCGAAACGCCAAAAGCGTTAGTTGGCGACAGGTTCAGGCCGTTGTCCGCGTATCCAAGGGTGAATCTTGCATGTTTTGTGACATTTCGCGAGACGCCCAATTTCCATGCTTCTCCCTCCAGGCCTGCCAGATCATCTTCCGCGAATCCGTATTCGGCCCCTATCAGGTAATCGCCCACCGACTTGGTCAGACCCACAGTCCACGCTTCATAGTCACCCCCCGTCTTGATGCCATTGTCGGAGACGAGCCACGTTGCACCGATGGATATCGTGTCAAATTCCGCCTTTGTCCCCACTGACCAGGTCGTGACCCGGTCATACAAATCCGATGCGTAGGGCGGCGTCTCAATCTCTGCGGTACTTGCTGCAAGGGCACCGCTCAGCCTTACGCCCGCGCTGCGCAAAAGGCGCGAGGCATTGATGGACCCTTCAACCGCATTGGTGATTGTTAGGGGTGCAGCGCCAGGCAGATTACGGTCAGCATCCCGGTCGAGGCCGCGGACATCCGCCTTGGGCGTGATGCTGACACCCGCGCGCACTCCCACCAGGCGAGGTGTCGCGTAAGAAAGCTTCACCGACGGCCCCGTCAGGTCATGCCGTGTCGTAACCATGTCCAACCCTGTTGGGTCCAACACCTGACGACCGCTGGCAAGCGTATCAAAAACGGAGGGTGCGCCTTCCTGAAAACGCGCCGCAACGCCCAGGTCCCGCCCCAACCGGAGCTGCCCATAGCCACCTTCGACATATATGTAAGCCGTTTCAATTTCGGCTCGGGTTTCGGTGTCATTTGGCGGAACGCCGACTGCCAGCCCAGTGAACGCGCCCTGCAACCCCAGACCGCTCCCCTCCATACCGACCGGTACACCGCTGAATCCGGCCCGTTGGGAGTGGTCCTTCTGAAGTTCAGCCCGACCGGCAGCGCCGATTTCAAGGCCGCTATCCAGGATTCGATTGGTCGATACGCCAGCCCAGGTACGCGCCAGAATTTGCTCGTCAGCCTCCGGCATCATTACCAGACTGGCACCCAGATCGGTTTCGGTTTCCCACGGATTCCAGTCGTCCTCCCATTGCGCATGCGCGGCGGGGCCGGCAAGCGCCAAAGCGAGAACGGAGATTTGGGCGAATTTCATACCGGTCCTCCATGGGGGCGACACGCAGATCAGCACTGGCGAGCCCGTAAACCCCTTGTTATACAAACCGCCGTCAACAAGGTCTTGCACTCAGGAACTTTCTTCATGGTCAAATATGTTTTCTCTGCGGCGATTGCCGGCATGCTGATGGTTTCAGGCTGCCAGTCCAAATCGGGCGGCAACGCCGAAGCCCGCGTGATCCAGCAAAATATCGGCAGCGTGAATCCATATCTCTGGCGCGCCTCGCTCGACACGTTCGATGATCTTCCGGTGGCAACGGCCGACCCTATCGGTGGCCTGATCACGTATGACTGGAAGGCATATGCCGCCGCGCCAAACGAACGCGTCAAAGTCACGGTCTACATCCTTGATACGCGTTTGCGTGCAGATGGCGTGAAAGTTTCCGTGTTCCGTCAGGAAAAGAGCGAAGCCGGCGAGTGGACCGATGCTGTCGTTGATCCGGAAACCGCACTCCAGCTTGAGAACAAGATTCTGGATCGGGCACGACTGCTGAAGAACTCCCAGCTGGGCTAAGCTCCGGCTGAACCAATAATCCGGAAAGGTCAGGGGCATGGCGACCCGTTACGATCCGCAAATCGCGGAACAGAAATGGCGTGCAGCTTGGGAAAAGGCCGCACTCTTTCACGCAAAATCTCCAGCCGAGGCGGGCGATGCGCCCAAGGCCTATGTGCTGGAGATGTTCCCATACCCATCCGGGCGGCTGCATATGGGCCATGTGCGCAATTATGCGATGGGCGATGTTGTTGCCCGCCACAAGCGCGCCAAGGGCTATAATGTGCTCCATCCAATGGGATGGGACGCGTTCGGGATGCCGGCCGAGAACGCTGCCATGGAGCGCAATGTTCATCCGGGCGAATGGACCTATCAGAATATCGCCTCGATGAAGGCCCAGTTCTCGAAGCTCGGCCTGTCGCTCGACTGGAGCCGGGAATTCGCGACCTGCGACCCGGAATATTACGGCGCCCAGCAGGGTCTGTTCCTGAAATTCCTGGAAAAGGGCCTCGTCTATCGCAAGGCCTCGAAAGTGAATTGGGACCCGGTCGACAATACGGTGCTGGCCAATGAACAGGTCATCGACGGGCGCGGATGGCGCTCGGGCGCGCTGGTGGAACAGCGCGAGCTCACGCAATGGTTCTTCCGCATTACCGACTATGCCGAAGACCTGCTGACCGAAGTGCAAAAGCTGGAGCGCTGGCCTGAAAAGGTGCGCACCATGCAGGCGAACTGGATCGGCCGGTCGGAAGGGCTCCAGATGCGGTTCGAATTCGATGGCACCGCGCCATCCGGATTTGGCGAAGGCATCGAGATCTTCACGACCCGTCCGGACACGCTATTCGGCGCGAGCTTCATCGCCCTGTCACCAGATCACCCGCTGACCGTCCAAATGGCGGAGCAATCGGATGAGCTGAAAGCGTTCCGCGCAAGATGCGCACAGATCGGCACCAGCCAAGAAGCCATCGAAAAGGCCGAAAAGCTTGGCTTCGATACCGGCCTGACCGTCAAACACCCTTTCGACGACACGAAGGCCCTGCCCGTATGGGTCGCGAACTTCGTGCTGATGGGGTACGGCACCGGCGCGATTTTTGGCTGCCCGGCGCATGACCAGCGCGATATCGATTTTGCCCGGAAATACGGCCTGAGCGTCACGCCCGTTGTGCTGCCGGCCGACGCTGACGCTGCCACGTTCGATGTTGAAAACGAGGCCTATACCGGCCCCGGCAGCATCTTCAATTCCGGCTTCCTTGACGGGATGGCGATTGATGACGCCAAGCGCGCCGCCATTGAAAAAATCGAATCCATGGGGCTCGGTGAAGGCAAGGTGAACTATCGCCTTCGTGACTGGGGCGTCTCGCGCCAGCGCTACTGGGGCTGCCCGATCCCGGTCATCCATTGTGAAAACTGTGGCATCGTGCCGGTGCCGGAAGCTGATCTGCCGGTGAAACTGCCGGACGAGGTTTCCTTCGACCAGCCCGGCAATCCGCTGGAGCGCCACCCAAGCTGGAAACATGTCGATTGCCCGAAATGCGGCAAGGCCGCCCGCCGCGAGACAGACACGCTGGACACGTTCGTCGACAGCTCCTGGTACTATTCCCGCTTTGCCAGCACAAACGATCTAGAAGAGCGCGCCTATTGGATGCCGGTCGACCAATATGTTGGCGGCGTCGAGCATGCGGTGCTTCACCTGCTCTATGCGCGCTTCATCGCCAAGGCGATGCGCGATGTCGGCCTGCTGGACTTGCCGAATGGCGAGCCGTTTGCCGGTCTTTTCACGCAAGGCATGGTGACGCACGAGACCTACAAGTCTGCGGCCGGAAAGTGGCTGGAGCCGAATGAAGTCACTCGCGATGGCGATACCTGGATCGAGACCGCCACCGGCGCGATTGCGACGGCAGGTCCGATCGAGAAAATGTCGAAGTCCAAGAAGAATACGGTCGACCCGGATGCCATCATCAGCCAGTTCGGCGCGGATGTCGCGCGCTGGTTCGTCCTGTCAGATTCCCCGCCGGAACGAGATGTCGAGTGGACCCAGTCCGGCGTTGAAGGCGCGTCGCGGTTTGCCCAGCGCCTGTGGAGCGTGTTCGATGCCCTGCCAGAGGATACCAGCACTGCCGCTGGCGAGGATGCCGACTCCACAGCGCTGCGGAAAGCGAATCACAAGGCCGTCGCAGCCATCGACAAGGCAATCGAGGAATTCCGGTTCAACTCTGCCGTAGCCACCATCCATGAATGGGTCACCACTTTGAAAAAGGCTGAATCGGCTGGCGACACCGTGTTGGGCGCGCGTATTGAAGGCGCCTCCATGCTGGCCCGCTGTGTGACACCGTTCATACCGCACCTGGCCGAGGCCTGTTGGGAACGACTGGGCCAACCTGCCTTCGTATCCTCAGCGCCCTGGCCCGTGGCGGACCCCGCCCTGCTGGCGGAAGATGAGGTCACAATGGCGGTTCAAGTGAATGGGAAGCGCCGCGCGGAAATCACCGTGCCGAAGAGTATGGACAAGGATTCCGTCGAAGCCGTTGCGAAAACCCATGCGGATGTAGCCAGCTTCATTGAGGGCAAGTCCGTGAAGAAAACCATTGTCGTGCCCGGCCGCATCGTGAATATCGTGGTGGCATGAAACAGTTCTTCGCTCTTGTCGCCTTCGCCCTCATAGCCGGGTGCGGATTCAAACCGGTCTATGCGACGGGCGCGGGCGCCACTTATGGCGGCGCCATCACGGTCGAACCCATCGATGGCCGATCGGGATACATCTTGCGCCGGGCCTTGCAGGAAGAGTTGGCGATCGGATTGCCAAACGTGACAGAGGCTGCCTCGCTCCAGATTACGGTGAAAGAAAATCTGACACGGTTGGCATTCCAGCAAGACGGCGCAGCGGCGAGATCAAATGTTACCTTGTCGGGCCGTTACGCTTTGTCTCAAGGCCAAGAACGGTTGACCGGCTACGCTGTTGGCGAAGTCAGTTTTGCGGTACCGAGCAGCACTTATGGAGACATAGCAGCCCAAAAGAGCGCCTCGGAGAGAGCGGCCGGCATCTTGGCGAAGAATATCGTGGACGACCTGCGGCGCAAATTGTCGGTTGAATAATGTTGTTCAAGGGCAAACAGGCGAGTGATTTTGCCCGCAAGCCCAAACCATCCGTTTGGGCTGTGCTGGCCTTCGGTGAAGATTCCGGCCTCGCCTCCGATGCCGCGATTTCCCTGATCAAAGCCTGGACGCCGAAAGGCGCCAATATGGATGTCACCACACTGGATGATGACTCCATCAAGAAGGACCCATCACTCCTGTTCGACGGACTCGAAGCGGTATCCCTCTTGGGAGACCCTCGCGTCATCCGCGTTCGGACAAGCGGCGACAAGATTGCCGCCCTGTTGATAGAGGCCATTCAGAAAGGTGAATCGCAGGAGGGCTATTATTCCGCCCGCCTGATAATCGAAGCTGGTAGCCTGCAGAAGCGCTCGAAATTGCGCGCCGCCGCAGAAACCGCCCAACTGACCGCCTGCCTGCAACTGTTCGCCGACGAAGCGGGCGATATTGAAAAACGGGTTCAGGATGCGCTGAAGTCCGAAAGTGTCCAGATCACACCCGAGGCGCTCGCACTGTTTGTGGGCGACCTGCCGGGCCATCGCAATCTGGCCAACTCGGAGATCGAGAAGCTCGCCCTCTATGCACGCGGTCTGGGCCGACCGCTTGATGTGGATGATATCCGGTCCTTGTCCGCTACCGATGTGGATCACAATCTTTCAGCCGCCATTCGCGCAGCGCTCGATGGCAAACCGGCGCTCGTCCATACCACACTCGACCGACTGGCTGTTGCGGGCACGAGTGGGATTTCCATCCTGCGTTCACTTCAGTTCGAAACCATGCGCATGCTGGACGCTCAGTCTCGGCTTGCATCCGGCCAATCGAATCCCGGCATGAAACTCCGGCCGCCCGTTTGGCAAAGCGAATGGGGCCTGTTCAGCGCGCGCCTCAGGAAGTGGCCGACCAAGCGGCTGATGCGGGTGATGGAACGGATCTATGAAGCAGAACAACAAGCCAAGTCCGGTTCAGGCAGTGCGGACCCAGTAATCCGTGTACTGATGAATGAAATCGCCCGCGCCGCCGAAATAGCAAGCTGACGTTCAGAGAATGTTGCGCTTGGCAGTCAGACGTCTGCAGACATCGTCAAGTTGTTCCAGGTCGCGATACTTGATGCGAAGCTCGCCGCCATTCTTGCCGTGGCGGATGTCTACATCCAGTCCGATGGACCGGGAGAGATCCGCCTCGAGGGCTTCGGTGTCGACATCCTTTTCCTCTGACTTGAGTCGGGCGGATTTGGTTTCAACGGGCGTGTCTTCGCGAGCAGCCTTGGCATGCGCTTCGACCTCGCGAACCGTCAGGCCTTTCTCAACAGCAAGCTCCACCAGCGCTTCCGGATCGGGCGCACCCAGCGCCGCGCGCGCGTGTCCCGCCGTGACCTTGCCATCACGAACATACTCTCGAGCGCCTGCTGGCAATTGCAGCAAGCGCAGGGTGTTTGTGATGTGAACCCGACTTTTGCCGACGCTTGTGGCAAGACTGTCCTGAGTTCGACCGAAGCGCTTCATCAGCGCCTCATAGGCTTCAGCTTCTTCAATTGGGTTGAGGTCTGCGCGCTGAACATTCTCGATGATGCCGATCTCGAGTAGTTCCAACTCGTCGGTATCCCGTACAATAGCGGGAATACTGGTCAGACCGGCCAGCTTGGCGGCGCGCCACCGACGCTCCCCCGCTATGATCTGATACTCGTTCTTTTCCTTGGGATCCGGACGGACCAGAATAGGCTGGAGAACGCCTTTGGATTTCAGTGATTCCGCGAGTTCCTGAAGGGCGGCCTCGTCGAAGGTCCGACGAGGCTGTTTCGGATTTCGGCGAATCTTGTCGATCGCGATTTCGTTGGAGCTGCCCTTACTCCCACCTGCAGTGCGTGCTTCAGGCGGAGAGACAGCCTCCACTTCCCCAATCAGGGAAGACAGGCCGCGTCCAAGACGGGAAGGTTTGCTCTTGGTATCGTCGCTCATATGGGTCAGGCCGCGCGGGCTTTCTCTCTTTGAAGGACTTCGGATGCGAGACGGATATAGGCCTCGCTACCTGGACAGCGATAGTCATACAACAAGGCCGGCTTGCCGAAAGATGGCGCTTCGGAAAGGCGTACATTCCGCGGTATGACCGTATTGTAGACCTTGGCGCCAAAGAAGGCTCGCACTTCGTCGGCGACCTGGTCGGACAGATTGTTTCGCCGGTCATACATGGTCAGGACGACGCCCTGGATTTCGAGATTGGGATTGAGGCCAGAGCGCACAACTTCCACCGTGCGGAGCAGTTGGCTAAGGCCTTCCAGCGCCAGGAACTCACACTGTAGCGGAACCAGAAGTGCATCGGCGGCCGTCATCGCGTTCAAAGTAAGCGACGACAGCGATGGCGGGCAATCAATCAGAATATAGTCATACTGGACCAGTCCGCCCTGGACAGACCGCTGAACATAATCATGCAGCGCGTCGCGCAATTTGTAGGACCGGTGAGAGTCATTGGCCAGTTCGGTTTCTACACCAGAGAGGTTTTCATCGCCCGGAACAATGTCAAGACGCGGCACAATCGTTGACAGAACCGCTTCTTCCAGCGGGATCCGGTCCACGACAACATCATAGGATGTCTGATGCCGATCCTGGCGCTCAATACCCAGCCCTGTGGAGGCGTTGCCCTGCGCATCGAAATCGACAATCAGGACGCGCCGGCCCACAGCCGCCAACGCCGTGCCGAGATTTATGGACGTCGTTGTCTTCCCGACCCCGCCCTTTTGGTTCACGACTGCAAAGATTCTAGGTTTACCGCTGACCACGCTTGAGCTCCCTCACGATCAAAATCACGCCTGACCCACCAGTGCGACTTGGAATCGCCTCATAGGCGAAGTTCCATCTTTGTTGGGCGTCCGTCAATTCTTCTTTCCAGCGTTCGCCCTTTAGAAAAACCCCTGTTGCACCGTTTTCCATCCAGGGAGCGGCGTAGTCGAGCAGTTTTGGAAGGGGCGCAAACGCCCGCGCAGTGATAATATCCGCGGTGGAATTCGGCGCAGCCTCAATCCGTCCCTGATAAACGGACGCATTGAGACCAGCATCGCCGATAGCGGCGCGGAGAAAGGCGCATTTCTTCCCGACGCTTTCCATCATGGTCACATGACTGTGTGGTCGGGCCGCAGAAATGATCAATCCGGGAAATCCCGCACCCGAACCGAGATCGACGATCCGCGTTGATTCCGGAATAAACGGCAGAATCTGGTAGGAATCAGCCACATGCCGACCCCATATCTGCGGCCACTCACGCGGTCCAATCAGATTGGAGCGTTGCCGCCACGCGTCGAGAGTTAAGATCACGGCGTCCAATCTTTCCAATGTTTCACGTGAAACATCGAATTCGGCCAGAAAGGCCGCGCGATCTTCGGAATTCATCATGAGTGTTAACCAGCTTTCTTCCGGCGCTTAACATATCCCAAAAGGGCCGTTAGAGCGCCGGGCGTCACGCCTTCAATACGACCGGCCTGTCCCAACGTAGAAGGACGGACCGATTCCAGTTTCTGGCGAACCTCATTCGAGAGACCGCCAATTCCCGAATAATCGAGATCTGCCGGGATCATCAGATCTTC
>NZ_DFME01000036.1:35079-37255 GCF_002375605.1 Hyphomonas sp. UBA3601
GAGATCGATATCCTTGTAGGAGAGATATTCCCATGCCGTCCTGACGCGGCCATCCTGATTGACCGCCCATCCGGCTTGAGCCGCTTTTGCAGGCGACAAGGTCAATGTCTTCAGAAGTTGGCGGGCAGATTCAAGCGCTCGGTGTTTCACGTGAAACACGTCTGCCCGGTCTGACCCGACGCATCCGGCGGCAATACCCTTTTCGGTGAGACGCTGGTCGGCATTATCGGCGCGTAGTGCCAACCGATATTCGGCGCGCGATGTAAACATCCGATAGGGTTCCGTCACGCCGCGCGTCACGAGGTCATCGATGAGGACGCCAATATATGCCTCCGCGCGATCAAGTATAATCGGATCTTTTCCGCCCGTGGCGCGTGCCGCATTCAAGCCCGCAACGAGACCTTGCGCGCCGGCTTCTTCATATCCGGTTGTGCCATTGATCTGCCCGGCGAGATACAGGCCTGGAAGCGCATGCACCTCAAGTGCGGACGAAAGCGCACGTGGATCGACGTAATCGTATTCGATTGCATAGGCATGTTGGATAATCTTGGCATTCTCGAGCCCGGGAATGGTACGGAGAAAACGCTCCTGAATATCCTCTGGAAGCGATGTCGAAATGCCATTTGGATAAACAGTGTGATCGTCGAGACCTTCCGGTTCCAGGAATATCTGATGACTATCCTTGTCGGCGAACCGGTGAACCTTGTCCTCGATAGACGGGCAATAACGCGGACCTCGGCCAGCAATCGCGCCGGAATAGACGGCCGATTGCTCGATATTCTCGGCAATGATCGCGTGGGTTTCCGGCGTCGTCCATGTAATGCCGCATTTGACCTGCGGCACCGTAATCTCATCGGTCAGATACGAAAACGGAATCGGCTGCTCATCGGCGGGCTGCATTTCAAGACGATCCCAGGCGATCGTCCGGCCATCCAGCCGTGCCGGCGTACCCGTCTTCAAACGCCCCATCGGGAGACCAAGCCCATAGAGCCGGTCCGACAGGCCAATCGCAGGGGCCTCGCCGACACGACCGGCAGGGATACGTTTCGCACCTATATGGATGATGCCTTTCAGGAAGGTGCCTGTGGTGATCACGACAGAAGCCGCACGATAGATCTCGCCCTTCAGACCAATCACGCCCGCGACGTGATTGTCCTCCACGATCAGGTCTTCGGCGCCATCCTCAATGATGGTCAGGTTTGGATAGTCCGCGAGTTCCGCCTGCATGGCGTCGCGGTAAAGCTTTCGGTCGATCTGGGAGCGGGGGCCCCAGACAGCCGGACCCTTGGACCGGTTGAGCATACGGAACTGGATACCGGCCTTGTCTGCCAGCCGTCCCATGAGGCCGTCCAGCGCATCGATCTCTCTCACGAGGTGACCCTTGCCGAGGCCGCCAATTGCCGGATTACAGCTCATCTCTCCGATGGTTGCGCGCTTGTGTGTGACCAGAGCAGTGCGTGCGCCCGTCCGCGCCGCGGCCGCGGCCGCTTCGCAGCCAGCATGACCGCCGCCTACCACTATCACATCAAACTGTTTCATCTCGCTCATGGCGCTACTTCGGATCCGGATTTCAGAAAGCCGCTATATAGCGGCTCGTTGCCTCAAACCCTAGGGGTCATTTGCCGATGCAGAACTGGGAGAACACCGCACCGAGCACATCTTCTACGCCAACCGAGCCCACGACCGCTCCAAGATGCCGGATAGCCAGGCGCACGTCTTCCGCTGCGAGTTCCGGACCGGTGCCAAGCTCCAGCGCATCCCGCGCAGCAATGAGGCAAGCGAGTCCATCGACCAATTGGGCGCGATGCCGGGCGCGTGTTATGACCGGCGCTTCAACAGATGCAGCCTTGTTGGAAATGAAGTCCGCCAGTGCGGCTTCGAGTTCGGGCACGCCATCACCATCTTTCGCGGAAATCTTGTAGTCGTATTCTGGGAGCCCGGCGGCCAGCTCGGTATCAGCCTTGTTTACCACGACTATATCTGTCGTTTGGCGGAACAACGAGTTCAACACACCCAGCTCAGGTGCGCCCCCGTCAACCATAAACAGGCGCAAGTCGGCCTCAGCAGCCACGCGTTCTGCCCGCCGAACGCCCTCGGCTTCAATCTCATCTTGGGTCTCACGCAAACCGGCCGTGTCGGATAGCCAGACTACCTGTCCGCCCATCACGCGCCGTAC
>NZ_DFME01000036.1:37455-48735 GCF_002375605.1 Hyphomonas sp. UBA3601
CCCGCATTCGGCGCGCCGATAATGGCGATGCGAAATCCATCCCGGATCTTCTCTCCGATCCCCCGGTCGCCAAGCGCTTCCTCGATTTCGTGAATCAATCGGGTCAGCTTCCGGATGACCGGTGCCGTGGTTTCCTCGGGTGCATCTTCTTCGTCCGGAAAGTCCACAACCACTTCAATCAAGGCAAGTATGCCCGTCAGGTCAGCCCGCCATTGGTCGTACTGCTCGGTCAGACCGCCCGTCAGTTGCCGAAGAGCCTGGGCTTTCTGTGCATTGGTCTCTGCTTCGATAATGTCAGCGACGCCTTCGGCCTCGGTCAAATCGATCTTGCCCGCTTCAAAGGCGCGTCGCGTGAACTCACCCGGCTCAGCCAAGCGCACTCCAGGCTCACTCGTCAGTGTACTGATTGCATGGGTTATGACGGCTGGACCGCCATGCAGGTAAAGCTCCAGCGTATCTTCACCGGTATAGGAATGCGGCCCGGGCATGAAGACGACGAGTCCCTCATCAATGAGATTTCCATCCTCGTCGCGAAATTTCGTCAGAGTAGCATGACGGGGTTCCGGCAGGCCGCAATCGAGCAGGGCACCTGCCAGTTTCCAGATCCGGTCTCCTGATAACCGGATAATACAGATAGCTGCTGGGGGCTGGCCCGAGGCGAGGGCGCAGATCGTGTCGCGCTCGCTCATGGCCAGGCTCGCTCCGCTAGTTCTTCATGGCTTCGAAGAACTCATCATTGTTCTTCGTCTGGCGCAATTTATCCAGAAGGAAGTCAATTGCATCATTCGTGCCCATTGGGCCAAGGATGCGACGCAGAATGTAGATCTTGGACAGCTGGGCAGCTGGCGTGATCAGTTCTTCTTTTCGCGTGCCAGATTTCATGATGTCGATGGCCGGGAAGGTCCGCTTGTCGGCGATCTTGCGATCCAGCACGACTTCGGAGTTACCCGTACCTTTGAATTCCTCGAAGATGACTTCATCCATGCGGCTACCGGTATCGATCAGGGCAGTGGCAACAATGGTCAGCGAGCCACCATTCTCGACATTCCGCGCCGCACCGAAGAAACGTTTGGGGCGCTGCAACGCGTTGGCATCCACACCACCGGTCAACACTTTACCAGAGCTTGGAACGGTCGTGTTGTAAGCACGGCCAAGACGCGTGATCGAATCGAGCAGGATGACGACGTCACGCTTGTGCTCAACGAGGCGCTTGGCTTTTTCGATTACCATTTCGGCGACCTGGACGTGACGTGTGGACGGCTCATCAAATGTCGAAGCCACGACTTCGCCCTTCACCGTACGTCGCATGTCAGTAACTTCTTCGGGACGCTCATCGATCAACAAGACGATCAAATAGCATTCAGGATGGTTTTCCTCGATGGCGGAGGCGATGTTCTGGAGCAACACCGTCTTACCGGTCCGCGGAGGCGCAACGATCAGCGCGCGCTGACCCTTACCGATGGGCGCGACAATGTCGATGACACGTCCTGAACGATCCTTGCGAGTTGGATCCTGGCTTTCCATGCGCAGACGCTCTTCGGGATAAAGCGGTGTGAGGTTGTCGAAGTGAACCTTCTTGTTGGCCTTGTCCGGTTCCTCGAAATTGATGCGCGAAACATCCGTCAGCGCGAAGTAGCGTTCATTGTCCTGCGGCGCGACGATCGGCCCTTCGACAGTATCACCAGTCCGGATGTTACCCTTCTTCAGAACTTCCGGACTGACATAGATATCGTCTGGTCCGGGCAAATAGTTGGATTCCGGTGAGCGCAGGAAGCCGAAGCCATCAGTCAGAACTTCCAGCACGCCCTGGCCCGTGATTTCTACTTCGCTATCCGCCAATTCCTTGAGGATTGCGAACAGCATGTCCTGTGTCCGCATGGACGAGGCATTCTCGACCTCCAGTTCTTCAGCATAGGAGAGCAATTCCTCTGGCGATTTTGCCTTGAGATCGCTGAGTTTTACACTGGTGATGTCGTCGAGCATGGAAGAGGCCATGGATGAATTCCGGATGAGGGGCCGCCGTCATGTGTGTCGGCAACCGGATTTTGGTAAATTGGGAGTTCTTCGCCCGCGCAAGGACTGCGCAGCGGTTTTGCCGCTTATGGGGCCAGAATGGTCAAATCGTCAAGGGGTTGGGCACGGGGCCTGCCTAAAACGGCCTGACGATCACCATGATAACGACGCCGATCATCAGCAGGAAGGGCACTTCATTCAACATCCGTAGGCGCTTGGCGGGAATCCCGTCGCCTCCTCGGTCAATCTTCTTTCCGACACCGATGAAATAACCGTGCAGACCGGACAGGATCAGCACGAGCAGGAGTTTTACATGCATCCAAGGCATGCTCAGCAAGCTTTGATTCATAACAAGCATGGCAACGCCAAGCACCCAAACGAGGATAAGGCTGGGATTCAGGATGATCATGCGCAACTTGTTCGATGCTTCTTTCATCGTCTCGAAAAGAGGCTCGCCCGGCTGGCTGGAAAGTTGATGAATTTTGTAGCGGGGATAAACGAGCAAGCCGCCCATCAGCGCAATCACGAACACAACATGCGCTGCCTTCACCCAGAGATACAGCATCAGGCGACGTCCTTGCGAACGGGATTGGCGCGTTGGCCGACTTTCGGATGGGCTGTGCGGTTCGGGCAATTCTTCCAGTCGCCAGGGCAAAGCCGGGAGTCTGCGCATGATCGGATCGGCAAGTCTTGTCCCATTGTCTTCAGCACTTCATCGCGCAGCATGGAGATAAACTCCTCATGCACGCCCAGCGCTTCCACGCGGGTATAGCTCGCGGCGCCGTGCTCTTCAGCCACAAGTCGGTACTCTTCGCCAAGTTCCACCAGTGTCTCGATATGCTCGGAGACAAAGGCAATGGGTGCAATCAGGATGTTCTTGCCTTCCTTGGCCGCTTTTTCGATTTCGTCCTCGGTCGGCGGGCCAATCCATTTCAGCGGTCCCACGCGCGACTGGTAGCATGGCACAATCTCCCAGTCGGTCGGCACCCGCCCGGCGATCATCTCTGCCATGGCCTCGCACTGCCACTGGTAGGGATCTCCATCCTTCACGATTTTTTCCGGCAAACCGTGCGCTGACAGGAGAAGACGAACATTGCCGGGTTCACCCGCAGCTTTGTGTGCCTTCATGATCTGGTCGACATGCGAGGAGATCAGGCCTTCGGCGAAGGGATAGCAGCAGATTGTCTTGGCAATACCCTTGTAAGCCTTGTTCCAGGCCGTGAGGGACGAGCCTGTCGTCGTTGTGGAAAACTGCGGATAGAGCGGCAACAAGATGACTTCGTCTGCGCCCCAGGCTTTTACATCAGTCGCGGCTTCTTCGGTGAAAGGGTGCCAATAGCGCATCGCAATAAAACACCTGACCTCATCCTCAGGCAATTTTTCCTGCAGCGATGCCGTAAGCGCATGCGCCTGTTTTTGAGTCTCAGGCAAAAGCGGTGACCCACCGCCAGCATCCATCATGGCGTAATTCTTGATCACTGATGGCGCACGGGTCGTGGAGATCAGCCGAGCGAGAAACCAGCGAATGGGCAACGGCGCACCAATAATGGCTGGATCTCGGAACAGGTTTTTCAAAAAGGGTTTCACGGTCTTGTCCGAATCCGGTCCTCCCAGATTGAACAGAACTACGGCGATCTTTCGGCTCATGATTTCCTAGCCCTTCCGAATGATTTCCAGCACGCGCTCAACATGCGCGATCGGGGTTTCCGGCCGGATTCCGTGTCCAAGGTTGAAGACATGCGGCCGACCTTCATAGGCAGAGATAAGCTCGCGCACCCGATCGTCGAGTCGCTGACCCCCTTCAATCAGCAGGAGTGGGTCAAGATGTCCCTGTACCGGAAATCCGGCGGGCAGGGCGGCGTTCACAAAGGCTGGCACTGCTGCCGTATCGAGACCGACGGCCGTGATACCCGTCTCCTGAACATATTCCGGCAGCATGGCAGACGCGCCGCGCGGAAATCCGATGATGGGAACCGTGACACCCATTTCCCTCAGCCGTGCGACCAGTTTCTTCGTTGGCGCGATAATGACTTCTCGGAAGATATTATTGGGCAGACCCTCGGCCCAGCTGTCGAACAACATCAATGCATCCGCGCCGGCTTCCACCTGCGCGGCCATATAGTGCGCTGTTGCTTCGCTGATGAGATCCAACACGTTCGCCAATTCGTCTGGCTTGCCATGTGCCCATCGCCAGGCGAGCGACTTGTCTGTCTTGCCGCGACCTTCGATAGCGTAGAGCCCGACCGTCCAGGGTGATCCGGCAAAACCAATCAGGGCTGTGTCGTCGGGCAAGGCAGCTTTCACACGAGCAACCGTCTCATAAACCGGAGACAATCGATCAGCCGCTTTCTGGGGTGTGACTTTTGCTAAATCAGCTGCTGTATCGATTTGCTGAACAATAGGTCCAACACCTTTTTCGAACCGCACACTCAGACCCACCGTGTCGAGGATCAGCAAAATGTCAGCAAACAGGATGGCGGCATCCATGCCATAACGACGTACTGGCTGAAGCGTCGCTTCCGCTGCCATTGAAGGCGTGTAGCAGAAATCGAGAAAGTTCTTCGCGCGCGCCCTCAGCTCGAGATACTCAGGAAGGTGACGACCAGCCTGTCGCATCATCCATACCGGAGGCGGGGCGACCACCTGTCCCTCAAGTACCTGAATCAGCTTAGGCTTGGTGTTCATGCCTCAGGCCCCCTTCCATCCCAAAATCAAACAAAGCCCGTCAGGGCGCTTATAACTATTAGACCGTGTAATTCGTGGAGAAAGGCCACACACAGGAATTGTCCAGCTAAATCCACAGGCGAGTCACAGGGTGTCGCACCCCGGTAAGGTTTCGTTAATTGTCGATTTTACCGAGGTTAACGATGGGTTAACACCCCAGTTGGAGTCACAGGTGCGAACGAAAGGGGATTCTGCCGGAGTCGAATTCGCTGGCTGTGACTCGATTGTGAATCCATTTGGGGAAGATCCTCTATCCACAGAGGACTCACAGGTCTTGTGTGTTTTGCCAACCTCGGCAACACAGGGGCGATGAACAAGCCACTCGCCCGCCTAAGCATATACTTCAATGTTCACCTGGTCTCTGACAGTACCGGTGAAACCCTGAATGCCATCCAGCGCGCTGCGTGTGCGCAGTTCAAGAATGTTCAGCCCCTCGAGCACAACTATTATCTGGTCCGCTCAGAACGCCAGCTAGAGCGCGTGATGAGGGAGATCGAAGCTGCACCGGGTGTGGTCTGGTACACGATCTCCGACGAGACACTGCGATCAAAACTCGAAGCCTTCTGCCGCGAAAAGGGCGTATCCACTTTGCCCGTACTGGATGCCTCCGTTGCCATGCTGGGCCGACATCTCGGTGTGTCGGCGAATCGGATCGTCGCGGGACAGCACGCATTGGATGATGACTATTTCGAGCGGATGGAAGCGATCAATTTCACGCTCGCGCATGATGATGGCCAGAATGTCGATGGGCTACGGAATGCTGATGTGATCCTGCTTGGTGTCAGTCGTACGTCCAAGACGCCGACCAGTGTCTATCTTGCGAACCGCAAGGTAAAGGCTGGTAATATTCCGCTGGTTCCCGGTGTTCCGCTTCCAGGATTCGTGGAAGAACTTGGTCCGAAAGGCCCACTGATCGTCGGCCTGAAAATCAGCGCTGAGCGGCTCGTCCAGATTCGGCGCCAGAGATTGATTTCCCTGCAGGAAGACGAACACACAATCTATGCGGATGAAGCGGCCGTGCGTGATGAGGTGACCCAAGCCAACCGCCTGTTCCAGCGCAACAAGTGGAAGACAATCGATGTGTCCCGCCGGTCTGTCGAGGAAACTGCTGCCGCTATCCTGAACCTTCTGAATGAGCGGAACGCCCAACCATGAGCCAGCGCATCATTCTAGCATCCGGCAGTCAAAGTCGGCGAGCCGTGCTGACCGCTGCCGGCATCGAGGCAGACACGATCAAGCCGAATGTGGACGAAGACGCAGCCAAAGCCTCTTTCCGCGCGAGCGACATGAAAGTGCGCGATCAGGCGATGCAACTTGCCGAACTGAAATCGGTGAAGATTTCGATGCGCGAACCGGGCCTGGTGATCGGTTGTGACCAGATGCTCTCACTCGATGGAGAGGCGTTCGACAAGCCGGTTGACCTTGCCGATGCCCGGAACCATCTGGTGAAGCTGTCCGGCAAGGCGCACACATTGGAAACGGCGATTGTTATCAGCGAAGAAGGGAAACCTGTCTGGCGTTATCTGGCGAGGCCGAAATTGACTGTTCGCCCACTGAGTGGTGCCTTCATCGACACCTATGTTGAAGCGGTCGGAGAACCGCTCTTGTCGACGGTTGGTGCCTACCAGCTTGAAGGGCTTGGCGCGCAATTGTTCACACGGATCGACGGTGATTACTTCTCAATCCTGGGATTGCCTCTTCTTCCGTTGCTGGACTATTTGCGGACACGTGGAGTGTTGTTGTCATGACCAAACTCTATGGGGTCGTCGGCGACCCAGTCAGTCATTCCCTGTCACCTGTGATTCATAATGCGTGGATACGCGAGCACGGTATCGATGCGACCTATGAGGCGATGCATATTCCGAAGGGTGAGTTTACGGATGGCCTGTCGTCTCTGGAAGAACGGATGGCGATGGGTCTGAACGTGACCTCTCCTCACAAGGAAGATGCCATAGCGCGGGCAGAAGGCACAAGCGATGTTGCGCGCCGCATTGGAGCAGCGAACACTCTGGTTCGGCTGAAGTCTGGTGGCTGGCTAGCGGAGAACACCGATGCCCCTGGTTTTACTGAATCCCTCGCCCAGGCGAACATTGAAATAGCTGATCAGAATGTCTGCCTGCTGGGAGCAGGGGGGGCCGCTCGAGCGGTTGCGCTGGCATTGTCCGACATGCGGGCAACCTTGACGATCTGTAATCGAACGCGATCCCGCGCAGAGGATCTTGTGAAACATTTGAACATTGATGCTGATATCCGAGACTTGGAGCATGCCGAAGCAGAGATGGGCAAGGCAGACGTGGTGATCAACACGCTGAGTCTTGGCCAGACGGGCCAGTCTCTTGACCTACCGGAAGGTAAGCTTCGGACGTTTTACGATATTTCTTATGGCAAGCCTGCCAAGGCGATATTGGCGCAGGCGGATACGGCCGGGTGGAAGCCAATGGATGGGCTGAGCATGCTGGTCGCGCAAGCGGCATTCAGTTTCGAACTCTGGTTCGGAGTTCTGCCGGATATGGAGTCTGCGATGGCTCGCTGTCGTAAACTGGTGGAGGCAACCACATGATCGTCCTTGGGCTGACAGGGTCTATCGGCATGGGTAAGTCTGCAACAGCGGATTTGTTTCGTGAGGAGGGTGTTCCGGTCTACGATGCCGACGCGGCTGTTCACGCACTTTATGCCAAGGGTGGGGCTGCCGTTGCACCGGTCGAGGCGGCTTTTCCGGGGGTGATGGTCGACGGTGCGATCGACCGGATGGCTTTGCGCACGCATGTGCTGGATGATGCCGAGGCGATGCGGAAGCTTGAGGCCATTGTGCACCCCCTTGCTGGTGATGCCCAGAAGCAATTTCGGGACAAGGCGCGCGAGGATGGCGCACGTTTCGTCGTGCTGGATATTCCTCTTCTGTATGAGGCTGGCGGCTATGCGTATTGCGACTATGTTGCGGTGGTGACCGCGCCTGCGGACGTCCAGCGCGAACGGGTATTGTCGCGACCGGGCATGACGGAGGAAACATTCGAGTCCATCCTGGCACGTCAGATGCCCGATGCAGAAAAGCGTGCAAAGGCGGATTTCATCATCTCCACAGCGCATGGTTTCGAATTTGCTGCCGATTGTGTTCGCGCCATAGTATCCCTGATGAATCGTTTGGTTGAAGAGGCAAATTCATGAGTGAAGACATTCGCGAACTGGCATTCGATACTGAGACGACCGGCTTGCACCACCTTGAAGGGGACAGGGTGATCGAGATCGGGGCAGTCGAGATGATCAATCACATCCCGACAGGTCGCACGTTCCGGACCCTGATCAATCCAAAACGTTCTGTATCGGAGGATACGGTGCGCATTACAGGCATCACGGATGACGATCTGAGAGATGCCCCATTCTTTGAGCATCCGTCGGTTGTAGACGCGTTCCTTGAATTCTTGGGCGACGCCACGCTAGTGGCGCACAATGCCGGATTTGACCGGAACTTCCTGAACATGGAACTGGAAAAATGCGGACGTCCACCAATCCCTGAACCTCGCTGGATCGATACGGCGCAGATGGCCAGGAAGAAGTATCCGGGCGCGCCGGCAAATCTGGATGCGCTATGTCGCCGGTTTGAAATCTCGCTGGAAAGCCGGACCTTTCATGGCGCGCTGCTGGATAGCCAATTGCTGGCCAGTGTCTACCTGGAGCTGCTTGGCGGGCGGGCGCATGCCTTCACGTTCGAGAGCGAAGAAGAACTCACCCGCGGTGAGCGCAAACGTTCCGCCCGGCAACGGCCAGTGCCACTGGAATCTTTGATTTCCGACGACGAGCGCGCCGCCCATTCTGCCTTTGTCGACAGTCTGGGCGAAGACTCAATCTGGAAAAAGTTTGGCTGATCAGGCCTGGCCGGTCGGCGCAGCAGGCGGCGTCTGACCGCCTTCGGCTGCGGCCCGCTGGTATTGCGACTGGTAGAGTTGCACAAAGTCGACCGGATCGATCAGGAGCGGTGGGAAACCACCTTCGCGGGTGATTTCAGCAATGATCCGGCGCGCGAATGGGAAGAGCAGGCGTGGGCACTCGATCAGCAGCATCGGTTCCATCTGTCCCTGTTGGGCGTTCTGGATCTGGAAGAGGCCGGCATAATCGAGTTCGCAAATGAACAGGACAGCCTGTTCAGCGGTCGCCTTGGCAGAGAGCTTCAGCGAGACTTCGTAAAGGCCATTGCCGTCGGCGTGCGGGGTCGCGCCGACATCAATGCCGAGGTCTATATTCGGCTGGGCTTGCACCGGGCCGACGCCGGGATTCTCGAATGACAGGTCCTTGATATACTGTCCAAGAACGCGCATGGCGGGCGCCTGAGGCGGCGTGCCCTGCGGTTGGGGGTTTTGCGGTGCGCTGGCATCTGTCATGCTGATCCTCCCTGAATCTGAAGCCGCGCGCCTAGCATGTGGCCCCCTAAGGCGCAACGTATCACTGGCATCATTGGGCTGTTCGCCCTATTTATGGTGTTACGCAATCCATCGGAGGAAGTTACGCGTCCATGTTTGATCCTGTGATCCAAGTTGTGATCCTTGCGGCCATCGCGCTGTTTGTCCTGTTCCGCCTCTATACGGTGCTCGGACGCGGTGAGGACAATTCTCCTGTGCAACGCACTCAGCCGGCCAAGCCACGCCAGGTTGATCCTGGCGCAAATGACTTGCCATTGCCCAATGCCGACAATGACCGTCCGATCTTTACCGGCCCGGCAGCAGGCGGGTTGGAAGACATCTACAATGCTGACAACAGCTTCAATGAGGCAACGTTCATGCGTGGCGCGAAGGCGGCCTACACGATGATCGTGACCGCTTTTGCGGCAGGTGACCGAGATACGCTGCGGCCTCTGCTGGATGATGACGTCTATGAGGCCTGGGACCACGCGATTGCGGAACGCGAAAAGACCGGCGCCTCGGCGTTTGACCTCCTGCGCATTCGTCGAGCCGAAATCGAAAGCGCTGAGATGGACGGTAATATGGCGCGCATCTGGGTGCGCTATGAAGCCGAACTGGGCGATGGTGAGACGACCCGCACGGCGCGTGAGCTGTGGGCTTACATGCATGATGTGACCGCAAACGATCCCAATTGGATCCTCGATGATGTCGAAGAAGCCAAATAGGCAGTCTTCCACCACAAAGCGCGCATCCGGGGCGTGACAGCCCGCCCGAAAGCATTCCATAAATGGCGCCATGCTTCGCCGTATCCTTCTGTTTGCCAGCGCGCTTGTTCTGGCCTCGTGCCAGTCTGCGCCGCCACCGCCGGCTCCGTCGCCCAAGCCGTCGCCGACCCGGCCTGTGGATGTTGGCCCGTTGCCGCCAGCTGCGATTGAGCGTCCGGCGAGCTTCCGGGAGTTGCCGAACTGGGATGTGGCACCCATCGAATTGCCGCTGAGTGCGTTCAAACGGTCGTGCGTGAAGCTGCAGGACCGGTCGGCCGGGGACTTCATGGCCAATGTCGCCCCCTGGGCCGGATACGTTGCCGAGTGGCTGCCTGCCTGTGATGCGGTGAATGATGCGCAGGATGATGAGAGTGCAAGGCGCATCCTGGAATCCCTGTTTACCCCGGTCGAAATTTCCGATCCGTCCGGCAAGAGCCGCTTCACGGGCTATTTCGAGCCGCTTTACGAGGCGCGCTACACGCCGACGCCGCCCTTTACCGAGCCTGTGCCCGCGCTGCCCGCCGATCTCGTGCCGAATGGCGCAAGTCCAAAACAGCGCCTGCGCAATGGCGCGCTGAGACCGTATCCTTCCCGCGCTGAAATCACGACGTCGGGCGTCAGCGCGATTGCCTATGCCCACCCGGCCGATGTGTTCTTCCTGCAGATCCAGGGTTCGGGCCGGTTGCAGTTCCCTGACGGGCGTACCGTGCGCGCAGCCTATGCGGCGCATAATGGCCACCCGTTCCGGTCGACAGCCAACTGGCTGATGGAAACCGGCCGGATCACGGCGGGCGAGGCCAGCATGCAGGGCATACGTGCCTGGATGGACCGGGCCGGGCCGGTTGAGACACGTATGGCGATGAACCAGAATCCGCGCTTCGTGTTCTTCCGCGCCCTGCCGGAAGGGGATGCGGCGCTCGGACCGGAAGGGGCGCAAGCCGTGCCGCTGACGCCTTTGTCGTCGATGGCTGTGGATACCGATATCCATCCGCTGGGCGTGCCGATGTATGTGCAGACAACCGCGCCGGGCCTTGGCGGAGACTGGGCAGGCATGCTGGTTGCGCAGGATACGGGCGGCGCGATCAAGGGTGCAGTGCGCGGCGACCTCTATTTCGGCACGGGCCCGGAGGCGGGCGAGCGCGCCGGCACGATGAATGCGCCGGGCCGGTTGTGGGTGTTCCTGCCCAAAGGCGTGGCAGCGCGAATCCACACGTCTGACATGGCAACGCTTGGGTTCCATGCGGGCGCGCCGTAAGAGTGCGGTCATGACGAAACGCCGCCTGACCCCGGAAGAATCCCGTGCATGGTCGCGCGTGGCCAGCACGATCAAGCCGATAGGCCCGGCAAAAGACAATCTTGAAGAGTTCGAGCGCGCACTGGAAGCC
>NZ_DFME01000036.1:48856-49278 GCF_002375605.1 Hyphomonas sp. UBA3601
TTGAAGAGTTCGAGCGCGCGCTGGAAGCCGGCGAGCCGGTATCGCCAAACCGCGCCCGCAAGTCTTCCGCTGCCGGATTGATCGCTGCGGCGGGCCGGGCCCCCGAGAAATCCAAGGTCACGGCGCGGGCTGCCGACCGAAAAGGCGAGAAACGCGTCAAACGCGGGCGGCTGGAACTTGCCGGAAAGATCGACCTGCACGGCCATACTCAGGCGTCTGCCGAAGCGATGCTGGGAAGTTTCCTGCAGCGCAGCCGGGCCGAGGGCGCACGCTGTGTGTTGGTGATTACAGGTAAAGGGCGCGGGGGCGAGGGGGTTCTGCGTCGGAATTTCCTGGATTGGGTTCAGGGACCGTCGGCCAGTCATCTTGTGTCGGGCTATTCAGAGGCGCATGCGCGTCATGGGGGCTCGGGGGCGTTTTAC
>NZ_DFME01000036.1:49479-49664 GCF_002375605.1 Hyphomonas sp. UBA3601
TGTTTCTCCGGCGGGCCGGCGTGCCCGGAACTCCTCGGACAGGGCGTTGAGCCTCCGCATGGTTTCCGCCTCTTGCGCTGCCAGCACTTCAGGGCTGAGGGCGTGCATGATCTGTATGGGGCCATAGAGATTGTCCAAAGGACGTTGTTCGAAGGCATCCACGTCAGCGTGCAGATAGTCCCGGT
>NZ_DFME01000036.1:49916-50064 GCF_002375605.1 Hyphomonas sp. UBA3601
TTTCGTGATGCGCCGCAGATACTTCACGATGGTCCGGTGACTTTGCAAATTATAGGTCGGCTGGAATTTCCGACGGAACGTGTTGCGGTGGCGGGCTTTACGTCTTGGCATCGACAGGTCTCCTCCGAGTGGATTCTCGTTTCAGCAC
>NZ_DFME01000130.1:0-221 GCF_002375605.1 Hyphomonas sp. UBA3601
CAGGCGCTGGATGATGCGCTGGCTACCTATCGCGCCAACTTCCAGCCATCAGATCAGCAGAAGACCCCCTATGCCCTGATCGGCGTGAACATCATCGCTGCCGAGACGAATGAGGAAGCGGAATATCTCGCCACCTCCCAGCAGATGTCGTTCGCAAATCTCGTGCGCGGCGACCGCAAGCTGACCCAGCCGCCGATTGACGACATCGACACCTATTGGAC
>NZ_DFME01000130.1:407-754 GCF_002375605.1 Hyphomonas sp. UBA3601
CCGGAAGAGAAAATGCGCGCGTCACACATGCTGAATTTCAGCATCATCGGGGACGCGGATACGGTGAAACGCGGCGTCGAGGCCCTGCTCGCCCGCACACAGGCCGACGAGCTGATGATCGTCTCCGACATGTATGATGTCGACAAGCGCCTACGCTCGTTCGAAATCATCGCGAACGTCCTGAAAGACTGAATTGTCGTTTGATGACCGCCCCGGCTAGACGGGGCGCTTGATCTCGTTGTGGTCGTCCAGCAGCACAACGGTCGGCGCATGCTGGCGGGCCTTGTCGGCATCGATCCCGGCAAAGGCCGCAATGATGACTTTGTCACCGGCCGCAAAGTGGCGGG
>NZ_DFME01000130.1:923-3195 GCF_002375605.1 Hyphomonas sp. UBA3601
GTGGCGGGCCGCCGCGCCGTTCACACCGATCGTCTTCGAACCGCGAGGAGCTTCCAAAGCATAGGTCTGAATGCGAGCGCCATTGGTGACGTTCCAGATATCCACGCGCTCATTCGGCAAGATGCCCGAAGCGTCGAGCAGGTCCTGGTCAATCGAGACCGAGCCTTCATAGTGAAGGTCGCACTGCGTGACGGTCGCAGAATGCAGTTTCGCTTTCAGCATATTGAGCAACAAGGATGGATCCTCCCGGATTATTATGAGCGCATAATTATGCTCATAGTGAGCATATAGGAAGGCCTGCGGCCTTGCGCAAGGCGCTTATTGCATCGCAGCAAATGTGAGTAAAGACGATATTGGACGCTTGGGCCTCACCTTCACGCGAGGTCATGACATACCCTCGCTCCCATACCCCTATCTCGCGAATTCCGTATCAAAATGGGTCGCCTTGCAGGATTTCGTCTGTTAACAATCTGTAAGGCTGGGGAATAATACAGGGGAAGAACGACATGAAACAGGTGTCCGCAAGCGCCATCGCCATCGCAATGATCGTCGCCGGCTGCGCGTCCAGCCCGGACCCCGCACCCGCGTCTCCGCCGCCCGCAGACGGGCAGGCACCCAACGGACCCGTGCGCGGCATACCCAATCCCGGTGATGATGACTTTCTCGGCGCGCCAACCCCCACCGTGCGGCGCCATACCGGCCGCGCCAGCGGCGGCGCCGTGCCCGCCAAGGACTACCTCCCCTATATCGATGTCGCGATTGACGAGGCAGCCGTCTATTCCGAGTTCGGAGACATGCTGCAGGACCGTTACACGCGCATCCAGATCGTCACGCTGAAACCCGACGCTTATGACATGGAAGGCGTGACGTCCGGCGTGCGCAGTCAGGAAGTTGAGGCTCGCAATTATGACGAGGAGAGCCGGGGCTGGTTCTCTCGCATGATGTCTTCGCGCAGCATTACCCGCACCCTGATCGCCGAATTCGATGTGGCCAAGCCGGACATCACCGCAACCAACGCGCTCTTCTCCTCCACCTTCTCCTCGAATAACCGCGAGGGCGAATCCTGGACGACGAACGAAAGCATCTCGGTCTATGCCACGCCTTACTTCAAGGTCGGACCCAACACGACCATTGAGGCACGCTTTCGCCTGCAGTTGTCGGATGAAAAGGAATCTTCAGCCAGCGCCAATGTGATGGGGGCGCTGACCACCGCCGCCAATCTGATCGCACCGACTTCCACACTGGTCACCTATTTCAATGCGCCCCTGATGATGGAGGCTTCCAACTTCCTGAATAACTCCACCAGCACCCTGTTCGGTCAGTCGATCACGGAGCAATCGGTCAGCGCGTTTTCCGTGAAGGCATGGAGCGACAAGCCGATCCTCGTTGTCTCCGCACAATTGCCGGACACGAATGATATCAAGGACACGCGCGGCAAAGGCGCCATCGGTCAATGGGCCGTGTATCTGGACCAGCCGATCCCGTCCATTTTCACAGCAGGTGTTTCGGATACCGGATACCCGGACTTTACCGGCGTCACTTCAGGCGACATCCTGGCTTTTGATGTTGGTGAAGACCTGACCGTGTATGATTACATCTTCTCACGGCTCGACCTGTCAGATCGCATCTCCTACCTCAACAGCTCGGCTGACCCGGACGTTGCCGGCCTGATCTGCAACCGGATTGAGCGTGGCCTTTCCGAGATCGGATTCACATCCTATGACGCGGCCGCTGCGGTCTGGGCCGCATCCGTCTCCGATCAATTCAATGGCGCCGCCAAGTCTGCCTTCCAGGGCGAAAACACATGCGAGGCCATGATACGCTGGAAAGCACTGGGCGGCTGATCCGCTCACGCGACCATAACCCTCCCCTGTTAGCAGCACTTATGGCCCCATGCAGTTGCGGTCCTTTAGTGGCCCGGCCAGAAGGAGAGGATGACAAATGTCCTCATCGTCAATGGTCACCAGCCCTTTCCAACCTCTCCCGGTACACTGAACTCTGCCTTTGTCGAACGCGCTCGGCGTATATTCGAGGCGGCCGATTGGAACATTCGCACCACTCATGTGGCAGATGGATGGGACACGGAAGAAGAGGTCGCCAATCAACTCTGGGCCGGTCAGATACTTTTTCAGTTCCCCCTGAACTCCATGGGCTTGCCCTGGCCTCTGAAGCGTTATCTCGATGAGGTATACACCGCCGGTATGGATGGCCGCCTGTCAAAGGGAGACGGGCGCAGCCGCAAGGACCCGTCCCGCCAATATGGCAGCGGCGG
>NZ_DFME01000130.1:3335-3640 GCF_002375605.1 Hyphomonas sp. UBA3601
CGCCAATATGGCAGCGGCGGTCACCTGACCGAAACGCAATACATGCTGTCGCTCACACTCAATGCGCCGCGAATGGCATTTGGCGATCCGAACCAGAATTTCTTTGAAGGTCGCTCCGTCGAAGACCTGCTCTGGCCGGTGCATTTGAATTTCCGATTTTTCGGTATGCAGGCCCTGCCGAGCTTTGCGGCATATGATGTTTCCAAGGCGCCGACAATCGCGGCAGACTTCGAACGCTTCGATGCGCATTTGCGAAGCGCGTTTGGCTTGCCCGCCCAGCAATCCTCAGCCTGATGTGAGGAAAT
>NZ_DFME01000130.1:3838-6030 GCF_002375605.1 Hyphomonas sp. UBA3601
GGCATGTCGTCCGGCCCCTCGGTGCGATGCACCAGATAGTCCATGGAAGGGTCATTGGCGGGCGGCACAAGGCGCCGGAAGAAGGCCTGCAAATCCCGCTGCACGTCCGGATCGGCATTCTCCTGCACCAGCAGCGAACAGGAGGTGTGCTGGCAGAACAGGGTCAGCAGGCCATCGCCCTCTCCGGCCACGAAGGCTGCCGCATCGCGGGTGAACTCATAAAGGCCGGAACCGCGCGTCGAAATCGTGAGTTGGGTCTGCATCGCTTCCGAATACCTGTCCATCTTGCGCCGGGCAATCGGCAGATGACTTTGCGGGGTGACGGCTCACGCTGCGCCCTGTATCCAAATATTTACCTGGATTAACCAATTGCACGGAGTGGGACATGCGCTGGAAAGGTGGACGCAGAGGCGGAAACGTCGAGGACAGGCGCGGCATGAGCGGCGGCAAGCTTGCGGGCGGCGGCATCGGCTTTGTCCTGATCGCGCTGGTCGTGTCCTATTTCCTGGGCATTGACCCCCAGCCCCTGCTTGAGGCCGGCAGCGGCATGTCATCCGGCCAGCAACAGCAATCCGGCGAAGTCGGCACCCCAGAGGATGAGGCCGGCCAGTTCGTCGATGTTGTCGGGACGAACGTCAACGATGTCTGGGCCGAGCTGCTCGACGGCTATAAGAAGCCGAATACCGTCATCTACACGCAAGGCACGGGCACGGGCTGCGGCTATGGCCAGGCCGCGATGGGGCCTTTTTATTGCCCGGCCGACCAGACCATCTATCTCGACCTCTCCTTCTGGCAGCAGATGGAAACCCAGCTGGGCGCGTCCGGCGCAGATTTCGCCCGCGCTTACGTCATCGCACACGAGTTCGGCCATCATGTGCAGACGCTGACCGGCGCCTCACAACAGGTCCGCAAGGCACAGCAACAGGCTCGTAATCAGGCCGAAGCCAACAAGTATTCGGTCGCGCTCGAACTGCAGGCCGATTGCTATGCCGGCGTATGGGCCGCCCGCGCTGCAGAGGCCTCCAATGGTCAGGTCGCACTCGAACGCGGTGACATGGCAGAGGGACTGAAGACCGCCAATGCCATCGGCGACGACATGCTGCAAAAGCGCTCGACCGGTCGCGTCTCGCCCGAAGGCTTCACGCATGGCTCGGCCGAACAACGCATGGAGTGGCTGACCCAGGGTTATGAGAGCGGCGACCCCCGCCAGTGTGATACGTTCAACTGAGCCCCTGCCCGAACGGGGGAAGCAACACCACTCAAAGAGGGAGAGCCGACATGACCGACGGCAAGCCAATGGGGTTCGACACCCTGCAGATTCATGCGGGCACAAACCCGGACCCCGCCACTGGCGCGCGTCAGGTGCCGATTTACCAGACAACGGCCTATGTCTTCCGCGACGCAGACCATGCCGCCGCGCTCTTCGGCCTGCAGGAAGTCGGCTATATCTATTCCCGCCTGACCAATCCCACCGTGGCCGCCCTTGGCGACCGGATCACCGCGCTGGAAGGCGGCGCGGGCACTGTCTGCTGTTCGTCCGGTCATGCGGCCCAGATCATGGCGCTGTTCCCGTTGATGGCCCCCGGCCGCAACATCGTCGCCTCCACGCGCCTCTATGGCGGCACGATCACCCAGTTCAGCCAGACCTTCAAACGCTTCGGCTGGTCGGCCACCTTCGTGGACTTTGACGATCTCGACGCCGTGAAGGCCGCGATTGACGACGACACGCGCGCCATCTTCTGCGAGACCATCGCCAACCCGGGCGGCTATATCACGGACCTCGACGCGATCACCGAAATCGCCGACGGAGCCGGCATCCCCTTGATTGTCGACAATACGACAGCCACGCCCTATCTCTGCCGCCCGATCGAACATGGCGCGACGCTGGTTGTTCATTCGCTGACGAAATACATGACCGGCAATGGCACGGTGACCGGCGGCGCGATTGTCGATTCCGGAAAATTCGACTGGTCAGCCTCTGACAAATTCCCGTCCCTGTCGCAGCCAGAACCGGCCTATCACGGCCTGAATTTCCACGAGACATTCGGCCCCGCCGCGTTCACCTTCCACGGCATTGCCATCGGCCTGCGCGACCTCGGTATGACGCTCAACCCGCAGGCGGCGCATTATACGCTGATGGGCATCGAGACGCTCTCCATGCGGATGGAGAAACACATTGCAAACGCCAAGAA
>NZ_DFME01000130.1:6254-13625 GCF_002375605.1 Hyphomonas sp. UBA3601
GGCGCGCTGTTCACGGTCCAATTGAAGGGCGGCTATGAAGCCTGCACGAAATTTGTCGGCGGCCTGAACCTGTTCAGCCATGTCGCAAACCTCGGCGACGCGCGCAGCCTGGTCATCCACCCGGCCTCGACCACGCACCGCCAATTAACCGAAGAACAGCAGATCGCCGCTGGCGCCGCGCCCAACACGGTCCGCCTCTCCATCGGCATCGAAGACGCCGACGATTTGATCGCGGATCTGGATCAGGCGCTGAAGGCTTAAGACACGCCTATGCACCAAAAGAAAAGGCGTCCCATTTGGGGCGCCTTTTTTAAGCGGACGAGTTACATCAAGGCATTAACGTCCGGAAACACATGATGAATATAGGGGCGCAATGGGTGTCGTTTCGGCAGGCCCAGTGCGTAGTCAACTGATCGGAACACTCCTGACCATTCGAGCGATGAGTTCGGTCCATTCATGTCTTCGTCATTGATAAAGCTGACGAAGAGAAGATGAGCATCAACGTTGTGAGCCCTCAAAAAGTCCAAATGCGCTATACGATTTGTATACTGAAAGAAAACTTTCGTCCAATCGGATCCCTCACGCGCCCCAAGTCTGGCGGAAACGCTGTCGAGAGCGGCACGAATCTTCGTCAACGAACGCTCTGAAGCTTGCGACGCGGGCGAGAAAAATTCGTCAATATGTGCCTTGGCTTCCACCAAGATTGGCTTGTCACCCATGAGTCCTAGTGCGTCCCATTGAGGACCGCCTCTTGGCCAGAAATCCGCCAACGCCGTCTTGAGATGCCCCTGCCCTATGACATCCAGAAAAGCAGCATCTCTGTACTCAGCGAAATCATCTACACGTAGTGGCGATACCCAACGAATGTCCCCTGAAAGTGAAACAGGACGAAGCATCGCTCCGTCCTGTTCAATTGCTCTTTGCAGCCACTTCAGGCTTCCGCGAGTTCCCTCTGGTTGGGCCACTCGCACGGGAGGCTAGGTATCCAGGAAGCTGCGCAGTTTGCGGCTGCGGCTTGGATGCTTCAGTTTGCGGAGCGCCTTGGCTTCGATCTGGCGGATGCGTTCACGGGTCACCGAGAATTGCTGGCCGACTTCTTCCAGTGTGTGATCCGTGTTCATACCGATGCCGAAGCGCATGCGCAGCACGCGTTCCTCACGCGGCGTGAGCGAGGCGAGCACGCGCGTCGTCGTTTCGCGCAGATTCGACTGGATCGCGGCGTCGACGGGCAGAAGCGCCATCTTGTCCTCGATGAAGTCGCCGAGGTTTGAATCCTCGTCGTCGCCAATCGGCGTTTCCAGCGAAATTGGCTCTTTCGCGATCTTCAGAACCTTGCGGATCTTTTCCAGCGGCAAGCCCAGCTTTTCGGCCAGTTCTTCGGGGGTCGGCTCGCGGCCGATCTCGTGCAGCATCTGGCGCTGGGTACGGATGATCTTGTTGATCGTCTCGATCATGTGCACCGGAATACGGATCGTACGGGCCTGGTCCGCGATGGACCGGGTAATCGCCTGACGGATCCACCAGGTTGCATAGGTCGAGAATTTGTAACCGCGACGGTATTCGAATTTATCGACCGCCTTCATCAGGCCGATATTGCCTTCCTGGATCAGATCCAGGAATTGCAGGCCACGGTTGGTGTATTTCTTCGCGATGGAGATCACGAGGCGCAGGTTGGCCTCGACCATTTCCTTCTTGGCGATGCGCGCTTCGCGTTCGCCCTTCTGCACCGTCTGCACGATGCGGCGGAAATCATCGATCGGAATACCGATTTCCTGCGCGATTTCAGAAATGTTGTCGCGGGACTCGGTGATCTCGGCTTCCTTGCCTTCGGCAAAGCGCTTCCACTTGGCCGACTGGCCTTTAACAGCCTCGATCCAGTCCGGCTCCAGCTCGCGGCCGAAATAGTTCTCGAGGAATTCCTTGCGCGGCACGCCATAGGCATCGCCCATGCGCATCAGCTTGCCTTCCATGCCCATCAGCTTCTTGTTGATGGCATAGAGCTGTTCGACCAGCGCTTCGATCCGGGCATTGTTGATGTGGATCGTCTTCAGGTTTTCGACGATCGAGTTTGACAGCGAGTCATACTCTTCCTGAGCCTTCGGCGTCAGGTCCTTGCCTTCGAGGCGGCGGTTGACGAGCTTGTCCTGCAGCTTGCGGTATTTCGCAAAATCGTCGGCGATCTCGTCCAGTTTGGCCAGAACGCCATCGCGCAGTTCGGCTTCCATGGCGGACATGGACATTGCCGCAGCATCATCCTCGTCCTCGTCGTCATCATCGTCTGAGGATTCTTCGCCTTCGGCTTTCGCCTCGTCCGCTTCGTCTTCTTCTTCCTTGGGCTTTGGCTCAGGCGGCGGGTTTTCCGCGCCATAGGTGGCCTCAAGGTCGATCAGGTCACGCAGCAGGATGCGCTCGTTCACAAGCTCGTCGCGCCAGACCATCATGGCTTCGAAGGTCAGCGGGCTTTCGCACAGGCCGCGGATCATCGCATCACGTCCAGCCTCGATGCGCTTGGCAATCGCGATCTCACCTTCACGCGACAGCAGCTCAACAGCGCCCATTTCGCGCAGGTACATGCGGACCGGATCATCGGTGCGGTCAGAACCGCGCGCATTGCCCTTCTTGGCAACGACTTTCTTGTCTTCAATCTTGGTGAGCGCCTTGCCTTCGGCTTCGGCTTCTTCTTCGCTCTCGACCACTGCAATGCCCTGCTCGGAGATCTGGGACATCACGTCCTCGATCTGGTCGGAGGTCATTTCGTCATTGGGAAGCAGAGCGTTGATTTCGTCATGCGTGATGAAGCCGCGCTTCTGAGCGCGCTTCAGGACTTTCTTGACGTCGGTCGCATTGAAATCGACCAGGCCGTTTTCATTGTCCTTGTCGTCATCACGGTCGCCATCGCCGGAGACGTTCTTTTTCTTGGTGGCTGTTGCCATTCAAATCTCTCCTGTGAGGACCCCGACTGCGCTTGCCGAGAACTCTCCCAAAATAATACCTGCCTGTTAGCTTTCGCTGACTGTTCCTGCTGCCTCGTACATGCGGTCCCGCGGGACCGTTCGGTTCTCAACGAGCTGAAGACGCCTGTGCCATATACATGACGGCAGGGTCGATCCCTTGCACGCAGCATCCATGCCACGGTCAAGAGCAGGCTCGTGTGAACGTCCGTCTTCCAGAAATTGCTCGATGGCCGTTGGCCAGTCCTTTGCCTCGGGTTCAAAAACCGCGTTCAGAGGCAGATGAGGATAGTGTTTGAGCAGTTTGTCAGCGCGCATGTTCCCTGCTTACAGTAAATGGGCATGGATTGCGTTGCGGTCAATAGGTTTTCCTGCGTTTGAACCCGCGATGCCTAATTGCTGGAGCCATCTGGCTTGAACCAGGGGTTCTTCTCTTCGAACTGTTTCCAGAAATCGCCGATATTCGCCTTGCCCATCGCCTTTTCCTGCTGATCGACCAGAACACGCTCCTCATAGGCCTTGCGCTTCTCGGCCACCAGTCGACGTTTCAATTTGAGACGCCTCACTTCGTCATCCGCAGATGGGGCGGTATCGACCGGGATGAACACCTCGATCGCAGCTTTCCAGGACCGGTAGGCCGGATCGTCAACATTGATCCGCGACACCTGCGTCATGTCGATCTGGGAGACTTCCCGCTCATGCCCCTCCCGCGCCAGCAATTCCAATACGGCGTCGAAAGTCAGCTCCCTGTTTTCGATCAGGAAATCAACGAGCAGGTCGCGCAACCGGTTGGACATTACATTGCGGAAATCCGCCGCGATCAGCGTCTCTTCCATCCCGGACAAGATTGCAGGACTGGCAATGGCCTGCATCAGCAACAGGACACCGGGACTCTGTTTGCCGCCGGTTTGCGGACCTGTTGATGGGCTTCCTCCATAGGGGGACGCGCCGCCCTGCCCCCGTCCTCCGGGCTTGCCCTTGGTAAAGGAACTCTGCCGTTTGGCCTGACGGATCTGCCAGAAATGATCCTTCATGCGCGCGCGCAAGTCACGCTCATAGGCCGCCTTGACGCCGGGATGCTTGATCTGGGCTGCAGCCTGCATCAGCCGCGCCTCCAATCCGGCCTGACGTTCCGGCGTATCCAGCGGTTCGGCATCGCGCTCGCGCAGCCAGAGCAGTTCAGACAGGGCGATTCGCCCGTCCAGTGCTTCGCCCATCGCCATCGGTCCACGCTCGCGGATCAGGTCATCCGGATCCATACCGTCTGGCAACAGCACGAAGAACAAGGACCGGCCTGGCTCGACATGCGGCAGCGCGCGGTCAACGGCGCGATAGGCGGCGCCAAGACCAGCCCGGTCACCATCGAAACACAATACCGGCTCCGGACCAGCGCGCCAGAGCAGGCTGATCTGCTCCTCGGTCAGCGCCGTGCCAAGAGGGGCAACCGCCTGTCCGAAACCGGCTTCGGTCAGTGCGATGGCGTCCATATAGCCTTCGCAGACAATCAGGCCGCCGCCTTCGCCATGCCCCAGTGCTTCACGGGCCGCCTTGTAGCGGTAGAGCACGCGAGATTTGTGAAATAGCGGCGTGTCGCCGGAATTGAGGTATTTCGGCTTCGCGTCCGGCGTCAGCCCGCGACCGCCAAAGGCGATGATTCCGCCCCGGCTGTCAGGAATCGGAAACATGAGTCGGCCCCGGAACGCATCATAGGGCTCCCCGCCCTTGTCGCTTTCCTTGGTCAGGCCAGCTTCCAGAATCTCGGCGGCGGTAAACCCTTCGGCCTTCAGGTGCGCGCTCGTCTTGCGCCAATCATCCGGCGCATAGCCCAGCCTGTGGCGCTTCCAGGCCGCGGGCTTCAATCCCCTGCCCTCAAGGTATTCGCGCGCCGCGGCGCCTTCGGACGATTGCAGTCGTTCTTCGAAATACGACGCGGCTGCTTCACAGACTTCCTGCAACCGTTTGCGATGGTCATAGGCTTCGGCGGCACGCGGATCGGACTTCGGCAATTCCATGCCGGCCTCTTCGGCCAGCTTCTCAACCGCTTCCATGAAGGAGAGCCGCTCGGTCTCCATTACGAAACTGATGACATCACCACCCATGCCGGACGAAAAGCATTTGAAGATGCGCTTCTGGTCGTTGACGTAGAAGCTCGGTGTCTTCTCGGCCGTGAACGGCGACAGCCCGACCCATTCCTTGCCCTTCTTGGTCAGCTTCACCTTGCGGCCGATCACATCCGAAGGCCGGATACGGGCCTTCAGTTCATCGACGAAGCCATCAGGAATGCGGACAGGGGAACTCATAGCGGCGCAGTGTAGCCTCAATGGGGAATTGGGGGAACGCTCCCCTGCCTGCTGAGGAACCGGAATTGCACAAAAAAGGCCCCGCGCGAGCGGGGCCTGATCTTGATGCCAAAGGAAATGGCTTAGTCGATGTCAGCCGTGAAACCCAAAGCACTGTTGAATTCCTGTTCGCTCAGGTCGATGACGATCTCGCCATCGCTGTCGCCTTGGGCAACCATGATTTTCGATGGATCGATCAGGAAGCGTTTGTCCGTCACAGCTTCGACGATGCCATCAGACACAACAGCATACTTGGCCTGGCCGTCTGTCTTCATGATCAGGTCTGTGACGCGCACATCCTTGTCATTGAAAGCCAGATTGATGTTCGTGCCAGTCAGCTCTGACGCAAGACGATAGTCGTTCATGCCATTCTGCTCGAACTCCTGGAGGTCATCCAGCATTTCCTCGGTCAGATCCATACGCGCAGCAGGTTCACCTTCCTCGTCGAACCAGATTGAGGCTTGCTCGAATGACACGGCGTGCAGATCACCGGCAAAACCATCACGAATGATCAGCATTGGTTCCATCGTACCCGACGCCAGCATGACGTCTTCAACTTCGCCAACTTCCTCGCCATTGGAGTCCATGACTTCTTCGCCGATCAGCTCAGATGTGAGGAATTCGCCGGATGTCAGCACATAGTCGTCGCGGTCAGCCTCGGCCATATTGGTCTCGGTCGTCGCATCGCCGTAAACATCATTTTCGGTGTCGAACTCGCCATCATAGGTCGCGGTCTCGGTCATCGCCGTTGTATCGGTCTCAGCGGTCTGCGTGTGGGTATCAGCGCCCGAACAGGCCACAACACCCATCATCAGGGCAGCCGCACTCGTAGTCAGAAAAAGCCGTTTCATTTCAAAGTCCTTTCGTTGTGATCAATGCACAACCAACGGACCTCTAGCGGCCTTTGTTCCAACCTTTCGCAGAATTAACCAGCTGGGCCATCGGCTATTTTGCCGACGCCTTGTTCGATGTCAGCGCCTTGCGCATGACCTTGCCGGCGGTGCCGGATTCGATCTTTCCGGGATAGCGCTGTTTCAGGGCCGACATGCATCGACCGATATCCTTCAGTTTGCTGGCGCCGAGGTCTTCAACCACTTCTTCAACAGCCTCTTCAAGCGCCTTCGTACAGAGCGGCTCAGGCAGGAATTTGCGGATAATCTCGATTTCTTCGCGCTCACGAATGGCATCTTCGATACGGCCGGCATCATCATGCTCGTCGGCTGCTGTTTCGCGCTGGGCGATCATGATTTCGAGCACGTTACGCACGTCGGCATCCGGACAGCCTTCGCTGTCGCCACGCCCACGGGCGCACACATCACGGTCACGAATGGCCGCATCAATCAGGCGCAGCGTCGACAGGCGGGTGGTACAGCCACCGTCCTTTTCGCGCTCGGCATGCAATGCCTGCGCAACGCGCGCTTTAAGCGTCATCATGTCAGATTTATCTTCGTGGCCCATTCAAAATACGCCTTTCACACCAGCAACGTTCGTCTATGCTTGACGTTGCAGGGACTCAGTCCCATTACCCGGAAAAATGTCGGCGGAGAGAGTTAACCGTCTGACAACGATCCCGGAAGGCCAGCCAAATATGTCCGAACAAAGCAAAAAGCAAGCCAGCTCAACCGCCACGGGAGCTATCGCCTTGTCTGACGGCACTATTTTCTTGGGAAAAGGTGCAGGTGCCGAGGGCGTACACGTCGGTGAGCTCTGTTTCAACACAGCCATCACAGGCTATCAGGAGATCCTGACAGACCCCTCCTACTCATCGCAGATCGTGCTCTTCACCTTCCCGCATGTGGGCAATGTCGGCGCAAATGCTGATGATCATGAGGAATCCTCGATTCCGGGCGCGAATGGGGCCTGCGGCACGATTTTTCGCGAGCCGATCACAGCGGCGTCCAACTGGCGGTCTGGCGAGGAATTCGGCGACTGGCTGACCCGCCGCAATATTGTTGCCCTGTCAGGCGTCGACACCCGCGCCATCACGCGCATCGTGCGCGAGCAAGGCATGCAGAAAGCTGCAATTTGCCACAAGCAGGACGGTAATATCGACCTTGATGCGCTCATTGAGGCTGCCCGCG
>NZ_DFME01000130.1:13811-32518 GCF_002375605.1 Hyphomonas sp. UBA3601
TTCGAGAATGCTCAGCGCCTGTGGCAGGTTTCCGGCGGCTATAGCGACATGGCCGACGCCAAACACCATGTCGTCGTTGTTGATTTCGGCGTAAAGAAGAACATCCTGCGCAATCTGGCCCAGACTGGCATCCGCACCAGTGTCGTGAATGGCGATGCCACCGCAGACGAGATTTTCGCCCTTAATCCCGATGGTGTGGTCTTTTCCAACGGTCCCGGCGACCCCGCCGCGACGATTGCCCGTTCCGGCGACATGATCCGCGCAGTCATCAACAAGGGCCTGCCAATTCTCGGCATTTGCCTTGGCCATCAACTGCTCGCCCTCGCACTTGGCGCCAAGACCATGAAGATGGCTCAGGGTCACCATGGCGCAAACCACCCGGTAAAAGACCTGGTCACCGGCAAGGTCGAGATTGTGTCGATGAATCATGGCTTCACAGTAGACCCGTCCACGCTGCCTGAGGGGGTCGAGGAGAGCCATCGCTCACTCTTTGATGGCACCAATTCTGGCCTCGCCGTGAAAAACCGCCCGATCATTTCCGTACAGCATCATCCGGAAGCCAGTCCCGGCCCCCAGGACAGCTTCTACCTGTTCCAGCGCTTTGCGGACCTGATGGCCGCGCACAAGTCCTGATACCGGCCACCGCGACCGACATTCCGGCCCAGCATGGACGCTCCCCTTCCCCTACCGGGTGACAACCGTCTAGGCTGCGTCGCCGCAGACCTCGCAAGCCAGGGCTGGTCATGGCAGCCGGGCTTGCTGCCAGATACCTTGCTGGCCGCCATGCGCGCAGAGATTCAGAGACTGGACGCAGACGCCACACTGGCCCCGGCCGGAATCGGGCGCGATGATGACTTTCAGGTCGACCGCTCCATCCGCAAGACACGCATCACATGGCTTGATGGCTCCAGCGCCGCCCAATTGACCTTTGCCGAATGGGCTGAACACTGGCGGGAGTTTCTCAACCGCACCCTTCTGCTTGGCCTGTTCGAGTTCGAAGCCTGCTACGCCGTCTATCCGGAAGGGGGCTTCTATGATCGCCATCTCGATAGTTTCGAAGGCGCGAAAAATCGGATCGTGTCGATCGTGGTCTACCTGAACGAGGCTTGGAGCGTAGACGATGGTGGCGCGCTGCTGGTCTGGCCTGAAGGGGCGAGAGATGAAGCCTCTCCCGTTGCCTGCATTGTCCCAGAAGGCGGCGGGGTGGTGTTCATGCTGTCGGAGACAATCCCGCATGCCGTCGAGCCAACAGCGCGTCTGCGCTATGGCATTGCAGGGTGGTGGCGCGTAAATCCGGCGATAAATGGGCTCGCGATCCCGCTGGACTGAGCGACGGCCAACTGAATCAGGACAATTTCCGCAATAGGTGTTCAATCGTGTTGTAGATCGACTCGACTGTTACACCCGGCACTTGCCGGCTGAGCGCGACGCCCGCCCCATTCAACGCCCCCTGCAGGATGATTGCAGAAGATGCCGCATTTTCGGTCGCTATAGCCCCCTGTTGGACAAGGTATTGGACGCCAACCCGCACACTTTTCTGGCTGAGGTCAAAGTCAGCCTCATACCAGTCCCGTCCCAGTGCCGCACGACCATCGATCAGCACAATCCTCTGATAGTCGGGCCGCGCGGCCCACTCCAGATACCGGCGCGCGCCAGCGAGCATTGCCGAATATGGATCGCCCGGAGACCGGCCCTCCGCGGCGGCCGCCTGCGTGTCCTGGTTCATTTCCTGTTGCAAGGTTCGCCAGACCTCATAATAGAGCGCCTGCTTGTTCTCGAAATGATGGAACAGGGCACCCTTGGTGATCCCCGCATCTTCCACAATACTTGAGAGACTCGCTTCAAATCCTTCATCGGTAAAACGTTGCCGCGCCGCGCTCAGAATGGCTGAGCGTGTCTCACTGGCCTTTTTGGATCGACGGTTGGACATGTTTAGCTTTTCGGTTGTCGATCTAACATACCAGTGGTATGTAAAATTACCAATGTGGAGGCTCGAGAACGGTTCGTTCCCGATAAGGTACCACCAACTAGACACCAGGCTGGGTGGCATTCCGATACTGCATTGCCAAAGTGGGACGCGGGACGGTTACGGAAACGGGCAGACTGCCTGACGCCGTAACCGTCTTTCCACTTGTCGGCACAGGTCGTCACTTCCGGCAATCATCCCCCCGCACAATCTGTAATAAACACTACAGGATCGAAAGGGTTTTGCAAGTCGTTTGCAAGGACTGGCGTCCACCTGTCATGTAAAAGGCGACGGGCCTGCTTGGAGGCAGGCCCGTCTCAACTATCCATCAACTTGTGAGGTAGAACTACTCGTTCCGCTCAAAGCGAACAGAACTGGTTTCGATGGCACTATCCTTAACAAAGCCGGGCTGACCACTGCCCAAACTGAGGATGGCTTCGGTGCCCTGCGGTGTGACGAACTTCCCATCGATCGCGTAGTAGCCAATGCGCTCTGCCGATAGCGTAAGGCTGACAGTTTGGCTTTCTCCAGGGGCAAGTTCCACGACCTCGAACGCCACCAGCTCGACCTGGGGAATGGCGGCGTGCGCCCGGTCTTGATGCTGGATATAGGCCTGCACCACTTCCCGGCCGGGCATGTCGCCCGTATTTGTCACAGTCACGCTGACCGGCAGAGGCTCTGAAGCGTCATGCGTCTCCGGCACCGACAGGCCGCTATAGTCGAAGCTGGTATAAGAGAGGCCGTGGCCGAATGGATAGAGCGGCTCGCCCTCGTAATATTTATACGTCCGGTTCGCCATCGAATAGTCGCCAAAGTCCGGCAGATCATCGACTGACTTGTAGAAGGTCACCGGCAGCCGGCCCGACGGGCTGAATTCGCCCCAGAGCAGGTCTGCAATGGCCTTGCCCGCCTGCTCCCCCGGATAGAAGGCCTGCACGATGGCCGGCAAATTCTCGTTCTCCCAATTCAGCCCCATCGCCGAGCCGGAGAAGTTCACCATCACGACAGGCTTGCCCGTGGCGTGCAGCGCTTTCAGCAAAGTCTCCTGGCTTTCCGGCAGCTTGATATGCGTGCGGTCACCGCCGAGGAAGCCATCGAGCTCGACGCCCATTTCCTCGCCTTCGAGATTGGCATCAATGCCGCCGAAGAACAGGATCACGTCTGCATCTTCTGCCGCCGCCATGGCTTCGGCTTTCAGGTCACGGGAAACATCTGTCCAGTTGAGATAGGCGTATTTGTCCAGCTGGTCGCGCGGCCAGCCACTGTCGAATTTCAGCACCATACGGACCGAATAGGCTTCACCTGCCTGCATTTCGACGCCGTCCATCTCACCGACTGCTTCCCCATTGATCTCGACCTCACTCCAGCGCGAAGGCTGGAAACGATAGACGCCATCAGCTTCGGGTACGATCACGCCGTCCCACGTCGCGCTGAATTCGTCATTCAAACCGCCTGTGCTGGGGGTGCGGTCCCAGTAGAAGTCGATCTTCTCTTCGACCTGTTCCAGCGTCGGCTCGCCTTCGAGCGTCTTGTTGGGATAGTAGGCAGCCTTCACGCCCGGCACGAGATTGCCGTCGGCATCCTCATGGAACAGAGCGGAAGCAGGCACAGGCTTGTAGTTGGAGTAATTGTCGCCCGCGATGGTCGAGCCGACTGCATAGGTGACGTTCTCGGCACCGATCTTTTCCTTCACGCCTTCCAGCGCCGTAACGGGCTGGGTTGGGCGGCCATAATAGTTTGCCACCAGCGTCCACCAATTGTCGGCATTCGGACCGATCACGGCAACCTTGGTCTCGGGCGCCAGCGGCAAGATGCCGTCATTCTTCAACAGGACAAGGGACTGGCGCGCTGCCTGCTCAGACAGGGCAATGTGTTCGTCACTCGCCACGATATCGAGCGGCGTATCGGCCCACGGCACCAATGCCGGATCATCGTACATGCCAAGACGGAACAGTGCAGTGTAGAGCCGCTCAACCGACTGGTCGATGGTGGCCTCATCGATCAGGCCCTGTGCCACGGCGTCTGGCAGGGCATCCATCTTGTTGCCTTCGCCATCCCCGCAATTGAGGTCGGTTCCCATCTTCACCGACAGGGCTGCTGCTTCGGCGCGCGTATCAACATAGTCATGCGCCGCATAGGGCGCTTCGCCTGCCTCATGTTTCGCTTCGTCATAATAGAAGTCGCCAATCGCGCCGCAGTCGGAAACCACATAGCCGTCGAACTTCAATTCATCGCGTAGCAAATCCACCATCAGCCGTTCGCTGCCACAGGCTGGCGCACCCCAGACGGCGTTATAGGCGCACATGACCGAGCCGACATCTGTCTCGTCGAACGCCATCTTGAAGGCCGGCAGATAGGTTTCCCAGAGGTCGGCATCGGAGGCATGATAGTCATCGCGGTGGCGCGACGGCTCAGGGCCGGAATGGACGGCGTAATGTTTCACTGTCGCAATGGCTTTCAGGTATTTATCGTCATCGCCCTGGATGCCGTTGACGAAATTCACAGCCATGCGGCCCGTCAGGAACGGGTCTTCGCCATAGGTTTCCTGACCCCTGCCCCAGCGCGGGTCGCGGAAGATGTTGATGTTCGGCGACCAGAAGGTCAGCCCGCCATACATGGCGTAGACATCTTCAGAGGCATAATAGTGATGCTTGGCGCGGCCCTCGTCGGAAATCGTCGTGGCGATCTCAAGCATCAGGTCTTCGTCCCAGGTCGAGGCCAGGCCAATTGCCTGCGGGAAGACGGTTGCGTGCCCTGCGCGCGCGACCCCGTGCAGGGCCTCGTTCCACCAATTGTATTCGTGCAGACCAAGGCGCGGAATGCCGGCAGCCTTGTCATACATTTGGGCGGCTTTCTCTTCCAGCGTCATGCGGCTGACGAGATCCCTGGCGCGGGCTTCCGGGCTCAGGGACGCGTCCATATAGGGCAAGATTACCGGCGCCGTCTCGGCCGTGGTCTCCACCAGCTCAGCAGGCGTTTCCCGTGCGTCCAGACTCGCGCACCCGGTCAACAGTGCGATGGATGCCGTAGCCCCCAGAAGATTGAATTTATTCAGAATTTTATGCCGCTGCATAGCCATGCCGGTCTCCCTGTGACGTTTCTCAGGGGCGGCGACCATGCGCATACACCCCCTTATTGGGGCGTATTGTTGCACGCTAACATTTTTTACGCCAGACGCTTTTTTTGGCTTTTTTACCTGTGGTCAGACCGGCTTCAAAGTCTTCGGATCGAGCCCGCCCATCCGGCAGACTTCCTTCCATTCATTCGGTTTCACAGGCTGAACCGACAGGCGAAATGACGTGACCAGACTCATGTCTTCCAGCTTCGGATTGGCCTTCACGTCTTTCAGCTTCACGGGCTTGGGCATGTCGGCCAGCGCGCGCAGATACACACAGTCCCAACGCTCATCATCTGTCGTGGAATCGGGTGCACTCTCGGCAGAAACTTCCACCACGCCCACGACTTCCAGTCCCTTGTTGGAGTGATAGAAGAAGGCCCGGTCGCCAATCTTCATGTCGCGCATGAAATTGCGGGCCTGATAATTGCGGATGCCGGACCATTCCTCGCCCTCATCGCCCTTGGCCTTTTGCTCGTCCCAGCTCCACGCGTCGGGTTCGGATTTGAACAGCCAGTATTTCATTTATCCTGCCTCGTCTTTTCTGCTGCGTTTGGAAGTAACCGGATTCAGGCTGGCGTCCAGTGCAGCCCGAACCAGACGATCATAGATTGCCCAGCCTTTATAGTGTGCCATGGCCGGATCAACACTCTGCCAGGCCGATGCAAAAGCCTCTGCATGGTGCGACATCGAGATCGCTGCGCGCAGCGGATCAATCACGATACGGATGGTAAAAAGCAACGCGCCCGTCTCGGGCAATTTCCGGATCGTCTGGCGTTCCACGCGCAGGTGCAGCTGGTCCAGCGCGTCTGCCTCTTGCATTGCCTGCGCACGTACTTTCAGGGGCGCAGAGCTGGGCGTGAACCGCTCATCCCCTGGCTGGACCGACCAATTGCACCGTTCCAGCACGAGGCCCGGCCTGAGCCCATCAAAGATGCGAGAGATACGCGCCGCAAGGCCTGGGTCACCACCCGGCACCGGCGCGTGAAGTCCGCTAAGCGGCTTGCCAAACTTCTCGGCGAGGCTCCAATAGGTTGGCGTGCAGAGGCTCGCGGCCTTCAGTCTCCATAGCCCCTCAGCGTCACGCACCATGATGCAGAGATCATCCGAAACCATTGCGGAAGCCGCTTCCAGCGGAGTGGACCAGTCGCCAACTGCCGGACCGGTTGCTGCCAGTACAGTCGTCGCAGCCTCTGTCATTTCGGCGTCTGCATTATGGGCTGCAAAGACGTCTGATCGGCGCGTTCGCATCAATTCACGTTTGGGGGCAAGCCACACCGCGGCCTCGGTGTCCGGCCACAACCAGGCTTCGGGGGCAATCGGCTTCAGTCCCGGCGCAATGCTGGGTGGCCCGTCCAGAAAAGGCAGATAGGGTGGTGCACGCATGCCTTGGTGTCAGACCGGAACCGCTGTGCCCCAGCTGACGAAGCCAGCCACTTTGGGCGTTGATGGCAGATACATCGTCTCAGCGTCTTCCAGCCGGAACCCGGCCGAGGCAAACATGGCCTCGGTATCGCGCGTCAGGTGGCAACCGCCCGCAAGCGGCTTCCACACAGGTTCGATCCGTCGCTGCCACTTCGACACGCCTTCATCCGGCGCAAGGCCATGTTCGGAGAACAGGATCTTGCCGCCGGGTTTCAGAACACGTCGCACTTCCTTCAGCGACGCCTCCCAGTCCGGAATTGTGCACAGGACGAAGGTTATGACGACCGTGTCGATGGAATCATCTTCCAGCGGAATGGATTCTGCTCCGGTCTGAAGAAAATCGATATGGTGGCCAATGCCGAGGCGTCCCGCTTCGCGGCGAGCCTTGTTGACCATCAATTCGGAAGGCTCCAGCGCATAGAGATGGTCGACCTTGTTGCCATCATAGAGCGCGAAATTCGTACCCGATCCCGCACCGATTTCCAGCACACGGCCGGTGGCCTTCGGCACGACTTTCTCGCGCTGTTTCATGATCGGCTTGGTGCTGCAGGCACACGCTACAATGTGCGGGACAACGTAGCGATCCCACGGGTTCACTGACCCGGCTCCTCAGTGGAGGAATAGCCCGGGAAGCGCTGTTTCTGGATCAGCGTCTTGGTCGCCTCGGATGGGCGCGCAATGAGCGCGTCCTGAGAGATGTTCACAACATACTCAAACCGGTCGCCCATGGGCTGGTAAGTGGCCGAGCCGTACTGCGCGTCAATGCCGAACCGCCCGCCCTGCTCCTCGGCCAGGCGATGCACATCCAGCCCCGGATTGGTTGCCAGGGCGATCCCATTGGTTGTCGCCTCGGTCACTGAATCCGGTGTGAAGCGGCGCGACATGCGGCCTTCGATGAAGTCGAGCCGGTATATCGAGTCATATCCCAGCATATTGGCCATCGGCTTGAACTTGATGACCTGCGCACCGATCTCGAATTCGTTGCCGCGCAGCACTGGCTGGGCCCCATTGGCCTCAACCAGTTTGCGACCATCGGAAAATGTCAGATCCAGTGTGTAGGCATTAGCTTCGCCTTCGACCGCTTCAAACTTGATATTGGCGGCGTAGCGTTCCTTTGTCAGGCGCTTGTAGGTCTGCAGGTTGAGCCCGGCAAAGGCCACGACCCCCGCCAAAGCAAGCATTCCGGCGCCAAAGGTCAGGCGAACGGCACCAGAACCTGCTTTCAGGCGTGCCAGTTTTCCAAAACCTGCAAACAGCAACATCAGACCGATCACGGCCGCAATTGCTGGCAAAATCCACCAGATCAGTCCCATACACCACACCTCCTGATAACAGGTCCGGATTGGCCCCGCCTTCCACCTGCCAATGACTATAACATCTTCTTAACGATTGTTTAGCGCATCCCGCAGCCGTCAGTTCCCTCGCAAGCCTCACCTGACTGCAAGCTGAATATACCAATCTGCTCTACAGCTGCCCGGCCAGCAAGAGAAAGTCCAAAGCCCCCTGCCCAGCCCGGATAAATCCTGCTAACCGCCAAAGCATGTCCTTTCGCGATTTTATTCTCCTGTTCGCCGTGTGCCTTGTCTGGGGCCTCAACATCGTCGTCACGCGATGGGTTGTTGCCGATATCGGCGTGCCGCCGATTTTCTTCGCGGGCATCCGCTTTGCCGGAGTCGCCCTGCTGCTGCTCGCATTCCTGCGGCCAAAGCCCGAAGACCTGAAAATGCTGTTCCTGATCGCCATGTTCATTGGCGCGGTACACTTCTCTCTCCTCTTCATGGGATTGCAGAATGCCGAAGCGTCCGCGGCCTCGATCACCGGCCAACTGGGCGCGCCCTTCTCGACATTGATGAGCATGGCATTTCTCGGCGAAACCATCGGCTGGCGGCGCGGCCTCGGCATCATGCTGTCCTTTGCCGGCGTTGTGCTGATCGCATTCGACCCGGCCAGTTTCACCATCTCCATCGGACTGGTCTACATCACCATCGCTGCCTTTGTCGGCTCGGTGGGCGGCATCCTGATGAAGCGTATGGCCCCGATCAAGGCATTGCGCCTGCAGGCTTGGGTCGGCCTGTTCAGCTTCGCCCCGCTCCTGATCACGTCCAGCATGATCGAGACAGGCCAGTTGGAGGCCTTGTCACGCGGCGGATGGCAGCTGGCCGTGGCCTGGCTGTTCGCCGTGGTCGGCGTGTCCATTTTTGGCCATGGCGGTTTTTATACGCTGATCAAGAAATATGACATCTCGCTGCTCTCGCCGCTCACCCTGATGACGCCCGTCTGGGGCGTCGTGTTCGGCATCGTCCTGCTGAACGAACCCATCACGGCACGCCTGATACTCGGTTCCGTCATCTCGCTGTCTGGCGTATTTGTCATCGCCGTGCGCCAGAACAAGACCCTGCCGGATGCGGCCATCGTCAAGAAAATGGGATCCGGAGGCAGCTGATGGACATCACGCAAACGCCGAGTCCGAACTTCAACATGCGCAAGCACAAGCTCGACATGCTGGTCCTGCACTATACCGGCATGGCGACCGGCGAGGAGGCCCTGGAGCGCATGTGCGACCCGGCCGCCGAAGTCTCTGCCCATTACATGGTCTGGGAGGATGGCCGCATCACCCAGCTGGTCGATGAGGACAAGCGCGCCTGGCATGCAGGCGTCGCCAGCTGGCAGGGGCAGCAGGATCTCAACTCCCGTTCCATCGGCATCGAGATCGTCAATGGCGGGCATGACTTCCCCTTGCCCGATGGCGGCCTGCCACCCTATCCGCGCCCGCAAATCCATGCCCTGCTGGATCTCGTCCACGACATTCTCGGTCGCCACGATATTCCAGCCACGCGCATCCTCGGTCATTCCGACATCGCGCCCCTGCGCAAGCAGGACCCCGGAGAGCATTTCCCGTGGGAACGGCTCGCCCGCGCCGGCATCAGCCTGTGGCCGGAATTCGACGGCACGACGAAAGAGATCATCGGCAAAGGGCTCGAACGCGGCACCTCCGGCTCCAGCGTCTGGCGTCTCCAGACCATGCTGTCAGAAATCGGCTATGGCTTCGACGTGACCGACATCTATGGCGAGACCTGCGAGAAGGTGATCACCGCCTTCCAGCGCCGCTGGCTGCCAGAGCATGTCACCGGGCAAGCCGACCTCAATACGCTGCGCCGCATTGGCGTCATTCACGCGCTGTTTACGGCCTGAGACTCAACCGCTTCGATCTCTTCATCCTCATCTTCCGCAATCACCTCTTCCCGCTGCATACGTGCGGCCCATTCGACCGCCAGCGCTGCGCCAAACAGAAGCGCCGAAACCGACACTGACAACCAGATGAAGCCAAGGATCACCGAAGCCAGCGCACCATAGAATGTGTCGAGCGCACTGAATTTGAGGTAGAGGTGATAGCCCCAGGTCGCGACCAGCCAGGCCAGTGCGCCAGCCGCAGCCCCCATTGCCTTGGCCCGGTGCCCCTTCACCCGCCCGTGCAGGGACAGGGCAATAATCAGATAGAACACCGCAAAACAGGCGATCCCCTTCCCCAGCCACAGGGTGGAGGCAATGTCCGATACGGTCTGCGCCAGTTCGAACGCAATATAGCCTTCCCGCTCGGTGATCAGCGACAGGATCAGTTGCAGCGCGCCCAGGATCCAGACCGACAGGATAAGCAGCGCCGTCATCAGGATCGATACGCCCTGGAAGCGGATAATCCGTGTGCGCCGTTCACTGCCTGCCACCATGCGGATGCCGGTAATCGCAGCCTTCGCGCCTGAGCTTGCGGTGTAAAACACCACAATCACCGCCAATAGCGCGCGAAAGGTTACGCCCTGCGGCGTGGACTCATGGATCACATCAAGGTCGGCCTTGCTGAGCGGGGCCACGGCTGAGACCAACACCTGATCGACCGTATCGCCCAGTTGGCGGCTGAGATCTGCCGGTAGCAGCGCAAACAGCAAGGTCAGGGTCAGATAGACAATCGGAAAGATGGAGAACAAGGCATAGAAGCTGATCCCACCGGTCACGATCCGCACTTCCGGCTTCGACAGGCGGACAATGGCGCACCAGAGCGGCGAGATCACCCAGTGGCGGACCGGCTGGGGCACAGGCAGCTTCTTGATCCACTTCAGCATACAGCCTCCATTGGTGAGACCTTCCATATGGAGCAATTCGCGTCCCCGTCCCACCTTTTCCCTATCTGGTCCTTTCCGGCCCCTTGCCGGACAGGGACACATTACGCTATGACCCCCGCATTCCTCGTATTGCCGCGGCTGCTGACCCGCACAGTATGAGGATCACCACCATGACACACCCACAGGATCGTGGGGCGCGTCGGCGCATCAATCGCCACCGCCCGGACACATACCTTTCCCGCAGCCAGCGGATCGACCGCTATGGCGTTGAGAAGCAATGGAAACACCTTTATGGGCGAAGCGTGAAACTTCGCCGCGCGCAACAGCTCGGAAAGCTGTGGCCCCGCCGCGAATGGGAGAAACTGATGGCCGAGGCCGACCCCGTAAACGTGTTGTTCGTCTGCTCGAAAAACCAGTGGCGCAGCCCCACTGGCGAGGCGATCTTCGCCAAAGCCGACGGCATTGCGACACGCTCTGCCGGCACCGCCCGCAGCGCACGGCGGCAGGTCTCGCTGGAAGACATTCGTTGGGCTGACCTTATCCTCGTGATGGAGGAAAAGCATGCCGCACGCCTCAAGGCCGATTTCCGTCAGGATATCCGGTTCAAACGCCTGCACGTGCTCGACATTCCGGACGACTACAAATTCATGGACACCGATCTGGTCGCACTGATCCGCACAGCAGCAGAGCCGCTGATTTTTGGAAACAGTTGACCCGTCAGACCATGCCCCCATCCGTCGGCAGGTCCAGCAGCAATCGCCCGGTCAATTCCCATGTCGCGGGGGCGGTCACGATATGCTGCGTCATCGCGTGCGCGTCGCGAAAGCGGCGCTGCAGATCAGAGGATTCGAACAGGGACGCGCCGCCGCCAAGGTCATACAGGGTACGGCAGATGTCTGCGCCGGTCCGCGTCATGTGCGTACACGCCATGCGCAAGGCTGCGCGGCGCTCGACCGGAATGCCTTCACCCGGCTTCACGCCAAGCGCGACGGCCCAGGTCTCGTCCAACTCCGCCATCATATAGGCGCGGGCTGCGCGCCACTGGGCCTCGGCCTCGGCAAAGCTCGCCTGAATAGTCTGGCGCTCGGCCAGCGTTTTCCTGCTGCCCTGGCTCTTCTTGGCGCTGGCGAGATCCTTGAAAGCATCGAGGCTCGCCCGCGCATTGCCCATCGCCACGGCCGATACGCCCAATGACAACAGGCCAAAGGCCGGGAACGTATAGAGCGGCCCCGTTTCGCGGGGAACATCCGTAATCAGAGAAACAGACCGCGCCGCCGGCACGAAGATATTATCCACCGACAGATCGCCGCTACCAGTCCCTTTCAGGCCCATCACATGCCATGTGTCGTGCAGGGTCGCCTCGCTGGCCGGGAACACCATCATGCGTTGATCTGGCGCGCCGGATGGCAGGCGTTTCAGCTCGCCATCCTCGAACACCATGCAGCCGCCCGCCAGCCAGCTGCAATTGGCTGAGCCGGAACCCCATTGCCAGCGCCCGCTGACACGATAGCCATCGCCTTCCACGTCAGCCCGGCCCATCGGCGCAAACACGCCGCCTGTGATCGTCAACGGGTCAGCATAGATTTCCGTCGCCATGTCCGGCGCCATATAGGCGGCGTTCATGGAGGTCGTGCAGGCAATCATGGAGCACCACCCGGCGCTGGCATTGGCGCGCGCGATCTGTTCAACGCCCTCGATGAATTCTCGCGCCGTCAACTCCAGCCCGCCATAGGTCTTTGGCGTCATCATGCGGAACGCGCCCCCCGCCGCCATCTTCCCGGCAAGGTCGGCAGGCAGCCGCCGCGCGTCTTCCATCTCGGCCGCCCGGTCGGCCAACTCCGGCGTCAGCGCGTCCAGAGCCGCCTGCAAGGTCTCGTAAGTCGTGATCTCGGTCATGGCTCACGCTACCCCAGCCTGCCTTCCCTTGCCCAGTCCTGACGTGGCGCGATGGCGGGCAGACGGGCGATCACCCGCCTTCAGCGACCGGTATCGGCACGGTCCGGCTCGCATCATTTGCGGCCTTCACCGTATCCAGCATTTGATCCAGGTCTTTTCGGTTGAAAACACTGTCGCCAATAATGACCATTTCAATGGCGTCCGTCGCGCCAATATCCTCCAGCGGATTTTCCCGCAACAAGACGAGATTTGCCTTCTGGCCAGGACGGACCTGGCCCGTGGACGTACCCATGAAATCACCGGGAACTGACGTGGCCGAGGCAAGGATCTGCGCCGGACTCATGCCAGCCGCCTGCAAAGCTGTCATTTCTCCATGAAGGGAAAAGCCCGGCACCCGGACGGGCACGTTTGCGTCTGTCCCGGTCATGATCGCCACGCCGCGCGCCATGAACGCCTCGAACAGGATGTGCTGGGCTTCGGCATAGGTTTGCCAATAGAGGCGGCTGCGCGCCTTGCGATCATCATCCCACTGGTCTGGCCAGCGGTAAATGTTCACATCCGGCAGCCACCCCATGCCGCGTGACGTGATCACGGTGCCTTCCGCGATGCCGGGATTTTCATAGACCAGCTTTGCAGCGCCCAATTCCGTTTGGAGGTCCGACTTCTGCCTCTGGAAACTGTCGATCAGTTCCAGCGTGGAGGTCACGGAAATGTCGTGCGCGATCATCTGATCCGCGACATCCTCGCTCCGTCCCCGGACAAAGGTCAGGAAGTCTTCCGCTGTGTCGGCGCTATAGCCGCCAAACTCGCGGTCCAGCGCTTTGACGAATTCTTCGACATGGGCGACTTCGCTCTGATGGGATGCCCACAAATCCTCCAGACCGGTCGCCACCGGCAAATGCCCGACCAGCGGAATATCATGCTTGGCCGCCGCTGCGCTGAGGGCGATGTAACCTTCGCGATCCAGATAGCTGCTGGCTTTCATCGCGTCATACCCTTTGGCGACATAGTCCTGGACCGCCTTGTCGACCTGCTCTGCTGTCCGCACGATGGTCTTGTGCTGCACCCAGCCGACAAATGCGCCCTCCATCGGTCCAAAGGTCGCAAATTGTGGCGCGACCGCAAAAATGTCCGGTCCGATCCTGCCACCCTCGATCTCGTCCCTCCAGCGCAGATTGACCGGCAGGCTGTTCATGTCCCGCACCTGCGTCACACCATTGGCCACATAGAGCAGAAGATCATTCTCGCTTTCCCAGAGATGGACGTGCGAGTCTGTAAAACCCGGCACGAGATACATGTCGCGCCCGACAAGCGAGGGGATGCCTCTGGGAACTGTCGTCGAATTGCCGACGGATCGGATTTCCCCGTCCCTGATCGTCACGATCTGGTCCGGCAGAAAGCGATCTCCTTCCGGCGCAAGCACGTTCACATGGAAGATGGCATAACTGTCCATACCCTCTTTCGACAATGCAGGATCGGCCACTTCGGTCAGGCCGCCATACATTCTCGTCAGCTCACGATCGATGAACAGGTAGGAAGATACCGCGCCGACCATCATGACGGCCGCAACGCCCAACACGATCCTGACAATCCATTTTCTCATTTCGCCAGCCTTCATCTAGTCACTGTCTACATTGTCTCTGCCTGCGCATCTAGACAGTGTCAAGTGACGTGCTATCAAGACGGATGGCCTCAACTGAAAAGTCTTCCCGGAAAACTTACCATCATGGCGATCTCGCCAGTGAACTGTTGCGCGCGGCCGAGAGGGAACTTGCCGAAAACGGTATTGAATCCTTTTCCCTGCGCGCGGTCGCCAAGCGCGCGGGCGTCAGCCACGGGGCCCCTGCCCACCATTTCAGGGATGCCCGCGGCCTGCTCACCGCGCTGGCGGCGTCCGGCTTCCGGCGATTGGTCGCCACACAGGAAGCCCGTCAGGACGCGGCCGAGCGCGATGTGCGCTCACAACAGATTGCGGTGGGGCTTGGCTATATTGATTTCGCGCTGGAGAACCCGGCCCTGTTTCGCCTGATGTTCAGCTCGGAAAAGCCTGACCGAACCGTGGCAGATCTCGGAGCGGCCTCCATCGCTGCCTATGAGAAACTGATGTCGGGCGTGCGCAGCGTCGTCGGAAACAATCCCCCCGATGATCCCGGCGCGATGAAACACGTCATGGCCTCCTGGGCCATGGCGCACGGGCTGGCCGATCTCATCGTCTCGGGCCGGGCCGAACGTCCGTTGAACTTCAGTGCCTTGTCCCCCCAAAAGCGCGACGCTCTCCTCTCGGACCTGATGGCCAGCCAGCTTGACGTCCGGTTCGCAGTTGACTTCCCACCGCCTGCACCCTGATCGTGACGCTGACAGGGAGCACGCCGGAAAGGCGGCCAGCCGGACGGGAGGGTTTATGCCGGACACAACCACGACAGAGCGCTTTGGCGACTTCGTTTCGCTGGAACGCGCAGGCCGCCTCGTCACCGTCACCTATGATCGCGGCGACGGACTGAATGCGCTCTCCATCCAGGGCATGACCGAACTGCGGGATGTGGCGCGGGCACTGGCAGACGATGATTCCAGTTCCGTTATTGTCCTGACCGGCACATCCGTCTTCTCTGCAGGGGCAGACCTGAAGGATCCCGACCGCAAGGGCCGTGACGAGATGACGCTGCTGCAGCAACGCAGTGCCGTCCGGCTCGGCCCGGACATGTGCCAGGCCTGGGCCGATCTTGAACAGGTCACCATCGCCGCCATTGAAGGCTTCTGCATAGGCGGCGGTCTGGCGCTCGTCGCATCCTGTGACCACCGGGTCTGTTCGGACACGGCGGAATATCGCCTGCCGGAAGTCCCGCTCGGCATGAATATGAGCTGGCGCTCGGTCCCCCGGCTCGTCGCCCTGATGGGGCCATCGCGCGCCAAGCAACTCATCATGCTGGGCCGGAAACTGAACGCCCAGACGGCGCTGGACTGGGGCCTCGTCGACGAGATTGCCGCGTCCGGCAAGACGCTCACAGCTGCCACCCGTCTCGCCCGCGACTATGCGGCCCTGCCCCCGATCGCGCTGCGCATGACCAAACAGGCCATCGACACCACCGCCCAGCCCCTTGCCTTTGCCACCAGTTTCATGGACCGCGATCAATTCCTGCTCGCCAGCCAGTCGAATGACCAGGCCGAAGCAATCCGCGCCTTCCTCGAAAAGCGCACCCCCGACTTCTCGGGCGACTGAAGCATGACTGGCGCCGAGCAGGTTTTCCGCCTATATCCCCCTCTGGACCAGACGGCCGGGCAGCCGCTGGTGCGCGGGTAACTGCGTACTGGAGGAAAGTCCGGGCTCCAGGGAAACAGGGCGACGGCTAACGGCCGCCCGGCGTGAGCCGAGGGAAAGTGCCACAGAAAGCAAACCGCCTCCCCTTCGGGAGAGGTAAGGGTGAAAGGGTGGGGTAAGAGCCCACCGCAGGCCTGGCGACAGGACTGGCACGGTAAACCCCGCCCGGAGCAAGACCGAATAGGGGGCACATATGGGCTGTTTCACGCCCGTGCCCCGGGTGTGTCGCGTGAGGTGCCTGGCAACAGGCATCCCAGAGGAATGGCTGCCAGACCGTGGCAACACGGCGAACAGAACCCGGCTTACAGGCCGTCTGGTCTTACTTCCCGGTGCCGCCATACGGCAGCATTTGATCGAAGATCGAATGAAGGAAGAAGAGGCCCGCAGCGCAAGCAAGGGCTGGTCTCCTGCCCGAGAATCAATGGTCGGGAAGCGAGACGCAATGTGCACGCACTGCCCCCCGCATATGAAACCCCATGAAAAGATATGAAATGCCCTTGAGACGCTGCCTAAGCCTCCAGCATCGTCTCGAACCCGCCAAAGATCAGGCGCGCACCATCGAACGGCATCTCCATGCCCTGCATCCGTTCATCACTCTCCAGCTTCGCCCAGGCCGCATCACGCACCGTCTTTGACGGCCAGGTCACCCAGGAAAACACGATCCCTTCGTCCGCTTCGCGCATGACCGCCAGATGCATGGATGTCTTCTTGCCCTCCGGCACATCCACGCCCCAGCATTCGGTGACGCTCAGCGCGCTGTATTCCTTCATCAGGCCGGCCATCATCTTCGCCTGCGCCAGGTAGGCCGCCTTGTTCGCCTCCGGCACGGCCGCCATGAAACAATCGACATAAGTCATCAGCTATTTCTCCCTCTTGCCCGACAACCTGCCGGAGCCCGCCTTATCCTACCTTGCCGAAAGGAATTATCCCACACATGACGAGTCCGGCCCCTGTGTCGCCATTGATCTGACCAGAAACTTATCCGACGCACCCATGGCCGTGCCTACACTGCGCACATGACTGACGCCTTCACCACATTGCGAAATCTGCCGCCCCATCTCCAGACCCATCGGTTCTGGATATGGGTGCAGATTGTGGTGCTGACTTTCTTTGTGCGCCATGTTCGCAGGGATGCGCGGCAGATGCTGGTGCAAATCACGTCGTCCGGCGCGGTCCATATCGCGGTCATTGGTGATATGCCGGGCACAGCCAAAGCTGACCCGCTCAGCTTTGCGCCTTCGCGGGCATTTCTTGCAGCCATGTCAGGATTTGAACCCGAGCGGGGCGGTATCTGCTCACCCCGAACGCATTCGAGGCCTGGAATTGAAATATGTGTCCCCTCAATTCCAGATTCCGGCCGAGACCGGAATGAGCAGACTTCGGTGAGCTTGCCCCTGCCAGAGACCTGAACAGAACTCGCGCCCCACAATTAGGTTCCCAAAAAAGCGCCTTTTCCGGCGTCATTTGTGCAGCATCCAAAGCACGATACAACAATGGGGCCATCTGGCCCCATTGTCTGAACAAGTTTCCCGTTGAAAATGCGCTAGACCGAACCGGCCTGCATTTCCTGGATGAAGGCATCCGCATCGGCGATGGAACGCTCCATCTCGGCAATCAGGGCCGCGACATCGGTCTCGATATTACGTGTCTCATCGCCCAGCGCCGCGATCGCGCGCGCATTCAGATTGTGTTTGAGAAACAGGACCCGGTCCTTGAACACGGCCAGCACCGGATCCATCGACGCGGCAGCCCGGTCCATCTTTTCGACCAGCACGGCATAGCGGTCGCGTGTCGCCTCCAATTGCTCGGCCGAGGCACGGCGCAGGCCCGGATCGGAATATTCTTCCAGTTCCTTGCGCCATTCCACAAACAGGTCGCGGGAGACTTGTTTCATGTCCTTGATGCGTTCGCGCACGCGATCCGCCTTCTCCTCGGACCGTTCATAGGCGCGATTCAGGGAGTCGTAAGACGCTTCCAGTTCGCCAGCATCAAACGCCACAACCGACCGGAAGGCTTCCAGCGCATTGGAAAACTCCGTCTTTGCATCCGCCTGGGCATCCGCTGCATCATTGACCCTGGATACGAGCAAATCGCGCTTCTGGTATCCGAACTGCTCCATCGCGCCGTAATAGGCGGTCGAGCAAGCAGATAGTGTGGACGTGGCGAGAGCTGCTGCGAGCATTGCAGCGTGTAGACGACTGGACATGATGGACACGAAACCCCTTCCCCGTGAATTCAATCGCCCCTGTTTGCCGTGCGTCGCCCGATCCGTCCAGTTGCGCGGGCAAAAAGGTTTCATGACCCTGCCGTAATGTGATCGCATTTGCTGTATGTTCTGAATCCTATGGATGCCGTGGCTCGATTTCCCTTCCGTCTCTACCGACAAATGGACGCCGATCCGCGCCATTGGCAGGTCGCGGCCTTGGGTGGACTGTTCACGCTCAGTTGGATGACCAGCGATTTCGGCGTCACCCTGCCGACCCTGTGCCTCTCATTTACCGGAGCCATGATCGCGCAACTGCTCGGCACCACAATATCAAATGCCCGAGACGGCAATCCCTTCCTGTATCGTTTCGAATGGAAGTCAGCCCTGATCACAGCACTTGGAATCACACTCCTGCTACGTGCGGCCGATCCGTGGATCTGGTTCGCGGCGGGCTTTGTCGGCATTGCCCTGAAATTTCTCGTGCGCATTGATGGCAAGCACATTTTCAATCCCGGCTGCATCGGCATCGTCATCATGATGCTTCTGCTCGGCAACAAGGCGTGGGTCTCGCCCGGTCAATGGGGTCAGGCCCCCCTGGTCGCCGGCTATGCGATGGCGCTGGCCGCACTGACCCTGTCCAGCGCCAAACGACTCGATATCGCCCTCGG
>NZ_DFME01000130.1:32659-34851 GCF_002375605.1 Hyphomonas sp. UBA3601
ATGGTGATCCCGATGCACCAGATGAGTTCCGGCGCTTTGCTGATCTTTGCCTTTTTCATGATCACTGATCCGCGCTCCACCCCAGACAGCCGCCTTGGCCGCATTCTCTTCGCGCTGATGGTCGCCGGCCTCGCCGCCTGGTTCACAATCGGCCCGAATGTGCGCGGCGCCCCGCTGATGGCGCTGGCCGCCCTCGCCTCGACCACACCGGTTCTGGACCGGTTTCTGCCCGCCCACCGCTTCCAGTGGAGCCAGCCACGGTCGGCCGCTTCGCCCAAACAGTTGAACTATTCGCTCATGCCACTTCAGGGGACAAAGGAGACACACCCATGAGACTCAAATCGCTAGCCGCAGCCTTGGCGTTGCCCGCGCTCGGCCTCGCCTTCGCAGCGCCGGCTTCGGCCTTTTGCGGCTTCTATGTCGCCAAGGCGGATACCGACCTCTTCAACGACGCCTCCAAGGTCGTGCTCGCCCGTGACGGCGAACGCACCGTCATCACGATGGCATCCGACTTTCGCGGTGATGTTTCCGAATTCGCGATGGTCGTGCCCGTGGTCGATATTCCGACCGAAGAACAGATCCACGTCGCCAACCCGGCCTTGATCGACCATATCGACGCGTACACTGCCCCGCGTCTTGTCGAATATTACGACGAGAACCCCTGCGAGATGGCGCGCCGCGAAAAGATGATGGAAGACATGGCAATGATGCCTGCGCCAACCGCCGCCGGCATGATGGAAGAGGCCGAAGAGCTCGGCGTCACCATTGAAGCCGAGTACGAGGTTGGCGAATATGATATCTTGATCCTGTCAGCAGAGGAGTCCGATGGACTGATCACCTGGCTGAACAATAATGGCTACAAGATTCCAGATGGCGCAGAAGAAACCGTAGGTGCCTACCTCAAGCGCGGAATGAAATTCTTCGTCGCCAAGGTAAACCTCGAACGCCATGACGGCTCGTCCATGCTGCGTCCGCTTCAGGTTGCCTATGAGGATGAGGACTTCATGTTGCCGATCCGTCTCGGCACAGTGAACGCTGAAGGCAAGCAGGAATTGTTCGTCTTCGCCCTGACTCGCGAAGGCCGTGTGGAAACCAAGAATTACCGCACCGTGAAACTACCCTCTGACATGGATGTGCCGATCTATATCAAGGACGAGTTTGCCGATTTCTATAAGGACATGTTCGCCCATCAGGTCGAGAAGCAAAACGGCAAGGCCGTGTTCATGGAATATGCCTGGGACATGTCTTGGTGCGATCCGTGTGCGGCCGAGCCGCTCTCTCGCTCGGAGCTGCGCGAACTCGGCGTGATGTGGCTGGACGAAGACACCGATGATGACATGCGCCCCGGCTTCGGTCCCCAGCCGGTCGATGCATTCGTGACTCGCCTTCATGTGCGCTATGACGCCGAGACATTCCCGGAAGATCTGGAATTCCAGGTTACCGGCGACCGCTCCAATTACCAAGGTCGCTACGTCCTGCGTCACCCTTGGCGCGGCGACTATGGTGAGTGTGAAGCAGCTGGCGACTATGCCGTAAGTCTGGTCGAGCGCTGGGACGACGAAGCAAATGAGCTCGCCAAGCTGACCGGCCGCGACTTCGATGCCATCAAGACCAAAATGGCATCGCTCGGCTATTCCGACGCGATCCTGAACAATGTCAGCGTCGAGCCGAAAGAGAAAAAGAACTGGTGGCAAAAGCTTTGGGGCAACTGACCCCAATCTGAGTTACCATCTGGCGAAGGCGGGCTATGAACAGGTCCGCCTTCAGCCCTTCAGCACACCAAGGAAGGCATCAACCTCCTCAGGCGTTGTGGCCCAGGAACAGACCAGCCGCTGGCTGCCGCCCATCCAGGGATAGAACACCGCACCTGCATTGTGGAGTACCGAGACTTGCGCCTCGCTTAGCAGCGCGAAGACTTCGTTGCCTTGCGGCTCGAAAGCCAAGTCCACGCCTTGCCGCCGCAAGCCCTCAGCCATGCGCCGCGCCATCTCGTTCGCATGGGTCGCAAGGTCTAGCCACAGCCGATCCGCCAGCATCGCTTCGGCCTGCGCAGCCAGATAACGCATCTTGGGCGGCATGTGGCCGGAGCGCTTGGCGCGCGCTTCGAGTTCACGTTTCTTCTGCCGCGCCTCGCCGAACAGCAGAATGATCTCACAGCCCATCGCGCCGGTCTTGGTCAAGCCGAAGGTGAG
>NZ_DFME01000019.1:0-3715 GCF_002375605.1 Hyphomonas sp. UBA3601
TTGTTCCGATTGGCGGGGGCGGACTGATCAGCGGTATCGCCATTGCGGCAAAAGCCCTGAAGCCGGACATCCAGATCATCGGCGTAGAGGCGGCCATGTATCCTTGCATGCATGCCGCTCTTCGTGGTGAGACGCCAAAAACCGGAGGCGCGACCATCGCAGAAGGCATCGCCGTGAAGGAAGCGGGCGAACTGACCCGTCAGATCTGCGCCGAACTGGTCGACGACATCGTCCTCGTTGAAGAAGAACATCTTGAGCGCGCCATCACGCTGTACGCGGAAGTCGAGAAGACCATTGCCGAAGGCGCAGGCGCGGCAGGCCTCGCAGCCCTGATCGCTCATCCCGCCCGCTTTCAAGGCCGCAAGGTCGGTCTGGTGCTCTGCGGCGGCAACATCGACACGCGCTTGCTGTCCTCAGTGCTGACACGCGCCCTCGTCCGGGAACACCGGTTGACCTCCATCCGGATTATCGGCGACGACCGGCCCGGCCTGCTCGCACTCGTCTCCAAGATTATTGGCGACCAGGGTGCCAACATCATGGAAGTTGCGCACAATCGGATCGCGCTGGATGTGCCCGCCAAGGGGGCGGAGTTCGATATTCTGATCGAGACGCGCGACGCACAGCATACGCAGGAAGTGATCGATGCATTGGCGCAGGCAGGCTATCCTCCGCGTTCACTTTGATCGATATGTCAGCCGCCAAGGTGACTTGGCGGCGAGACCTGACTAAACCCGAATGAACATCCCAGCCAACTGGAGAGTCAAATGATCCGGACCATAATCGCCGCCTTTGCGGCCATTCTGCTTGTTGCTTGCGGCGGCACTCCCGACACCACTGACCTGGATGCAACGTTTGAAACCTATCTACCTTGGGGCGCCGAGCGCTCTGACGTGGAAACCGGCATGGGCGGTCTGGAATACATCGTATTGAAAGAAGGCCCTGATGGCGGTGCCAGTCCTGTGCCGTCAGACATGGTGCGCGTGCACTATGAAGGCCGCACCGCAGGTGGAGACAAATTCGATTCCTCCTATGATCGCGGCTCGCCCTCCATGTTCCGCCTGAATCAGGTCATCCCGGGCTGGACGCAGGGCCTGCAACAGATGACCGAAGGCGACGTCTACCTGTTCTACATTCCGAACGCGCTGGCCTATGGCAATCGCAATCGCGGCGACATCATCAAGGCTGGCGACGATCTCGTCTTCCAGGTTGAACTGGTCGAAGTGATGGAGCCTAAATCCGCCGACGCCGAAGCGTGGGAAAAGTACACACCGTGGAATCCAGAACTGCCGGAAGTTCAGAAAACGGAGTCGGGCCTGCAATACGTCGTGCTGGAGCGCGGAGATGCCGCTGGCGAGAGCCCGGTAAATGGCGAAATGGTCGCTGTCTATTATGAAGGCCGCCTTGTGGAGACCGGCGAGATGTTCGACAGCGCCTTTCAACGCGGGCAACCGGAAACATTCCCCTCCAATCGCCTGATCCCCGGCTGGGTAGAGGCGCTCGCCATGATGAAGCCGGGTGATCGCTGGTTGATGTATATCCCGTCAGATATCGCCTATGGCGCGCAAGGCACACCGGGCGGTCCAATCCCGCCAAATGCCGACCTGATGTTCGAAGTCGAACTGCTGGACGTCATCAAGAGCAATTAAGGGTACGGGTCGGACGGCGGAGCATACGTGTCCTCCGGCCCCATCTGTGTGGTCTCGTCCTCTGGACGGATATCCGCCCGAAAAAAGATCGGCAGGTCGAGAGACGTCTGGAACCAGGGCCGCTCCGCTCCGTCCGTGCGCGCTTGAACATCCAATGCGACGCGGCGCATGACTGTTTCAATATCAATTCGGTCCTCGGACTGGATTATCCGGGAGAAGGAGCCCGCAAATTCCGAATCCGTCTGCGGGTTCAATCGATGTGTGCCCGGCGCAACCGCATAAGCGACGACCACATTGTCCCGACCAAAGTCTTCGTTGAAGCCGGGATCACCCCCCCGGTGACCCATTCCATTAAATGGACGCCCGCAATCCGCCAAAACCATAATCGCCTGGGCGGATGAACTTTCCAGACGCGAAACCAGGTCACCAAGTCGAACCGATGATTGTACCGCCTCGAAATTATTACGCGGCAGTTCGCCTTCCATCATGAGGTAATTGTCCCCCGAAATATCGGTGCCGTAGCCCGCAAAATAGACAAGCCCCACGGCAGCTGGCCCGGCAACTCTCAAGCGATCAATGAAAGCATCCACATGACTGAAAAATTCCGGATACTCAGTGTCCGGAATGTACACCGTACTATACCCGCTGGCTTCCAGCGCCGCGCGGACTTTCTCGCCGTCAGCATGTGTACCAGACAGCGAGAAGGCCTGTGATTCTGAATACGAATTCGCAATCACCAGGGCTTGTCGGAGCGGCCAGCGTGCTCCCCCCGGCGTCATCTCGACCCGATCCAACTCCCAGGAGCCAATCTTGATGTCAGAAGACCGCCGTTGCAGCCGCGAAAGATTCATGGGCTCCTGACGCTGCAAAGTCTTTTCCAATACATCAAGGCGCACCTGTTCGAACATGTCCCGAACGGTAGTTGCCGGTTTGCTCAGGCGCGTACTGAGCGCGCTGGCATAAGGTCCATTCCCGTCATCTGCGCGACCATCGCTGGCCGTTTCGCCTTCCCAGGTTGCAAAGGACAGGAACATGTTGCGCTCCCCCGCTCCCCCGGCAGTGCGACGAAGTCCCCGGAAGGATTCGCCGCCGCCAAGCGAACGCTGCGCCTCTGGAAGCTGCAGAACATTTCGACAGGCATCGATTGCCACGACGCTTGGGGCGTCCAGCGCGTCGAGTTTCTGCATCAGCCAGTCGAGCGAAACCGAATCATCCCACAGTGCATCATCAAGCACATCCGCCTCTTCCACCGGGATCAGGTAGTTTCCATCACTCTCTCTGGCCGCGCCATGGCCGGAATAATAGAAAAAGCCCATCGCATCAGGGCCTGCGTGATTCAGCACGTCTACATACTCCCGGATCGCGGCCATCATGATCGAGCGGTCCGCATCGCGGACAATGTCACCTGACACGAGTCGAAAGCCGCAATTTGCAATCCCCTGCGCCACGAGCTCTGCATCATTGATCGGATTTGCCAATGTACCAATTCCACTGGAATAGGCCGCATTCCCGATGACCAGGGCAATCCGAGGCTTTGCAGGCGATTCCTGGGCTTGCCCGGGCCACGGCATGGCAGCAGCGCCTCCAAGAAGCATCATGTGTCGACGTGAGATCATCTTCACCCTCTTTGACGACCGAGCACCAAGTCTGCCGACGCGAACCTGCTGCGTCAACGCCGCGGGCATTTTTGGGTTGCTTCAACCCGGAGCGACTGACAGGAAGGGCCGGAATTTGATCAGGGGACCCTACAAAGTGACGATTACTGCGGACCAACTCGGCCGGATTGCCCTCGATGCCGGCAAGCTCATAATGGATATCTATGCGAGCGACTTCGGCGTGGAACGAAAAGGCGATGCGTCACCGGTAACTGAAGCCGACCAACGCGCGGAAGAACTTATCCTGAAAGGTCTTGCGGAGGCGGAGCCTGATCTCGCCGTTGTGGCCGAGGAATCCTTCAGTGAAGGCAAGGTGCCCGAACATGGTTATCGGTTTGCGCTGGTCGACCCGCTCGATGGCACCAAGGAATTCGTGAACAAGAATGGCGAATTCACGGTCAATGTGGCGATCAT
>NZ_DFME01000142.1:0-362 GCF_002375605.1 Hyphomonas sp. UBA3601
GAGGTCAGCAGGTAGGTTGCCAGCAACCACTTATGAAGCGGAACCTTGGAGCGCTCGAATACGGTGCCAACCGTTACCGTGAATTGCTTGCGGCAGGCATTGCACTGGTAGAGGCCCTTGCGCTCCTTGCCTTCAGGGTGCGCGGCAGACGGACGAGAACGAGCGCCCTTGATGGCCGTGACGTGCTTATCCCCCACGCATCCGCAGTGCGGGCAGACCGCGCCATCAGGCCAGCGCTGGGCCTCAAGGTGCTCGCGGGCTGCGTCGGCGTTTTGAAAGATTGGGTTGGTGAGGTTCGTCATGTCGTTCTCCGTTGAGAACAATATGCTTTTTGGTCACTGCTTTGTCAAGTATATAATTAG
>NZ_DFME01000142.1:551-900 GCF_002375605.1 Hyphomonas sp. UBA3601
GGTCAGGTGTTCAAGTCACCTTAACGGCACCATTTTCTTTCCGACAATCCATTGCCTTCAGGCGCTTGTCCGATGCGCAGTCCCCTCCAGAAACGCGCGCGCTGTTGATAGATCCTGCGCGAAACGCTGGCATTCGGTTCGGGCACGGTCCGGGTCTGGCAAGCGAAGCAGATAGGCCGGATGGACCGTGACCAGCACGGATGCCGCGCCGGGCTGAGGCAAGATCTTGCCGCGCATATTCGACACCTTGACCGAGTGGCCCAGCACGCCGCGCGCCGCGCTTGCCCCCAGCGCAATGATCAGGTCCGGCTGAACATGCCGGCGTTCCAGGTCGAGCCACCAGCGGCAG
>NZ_DFME01000142.1:1035-4739 GCF_002375605.1 Hyphomonas sp. UBA3601
CGCGCTCCGCTTCGATCCACCAGCGGCAGGTGTCGATCTCTCCCGCATTGGGTCTTTGATGCATGCGCCGTTTGCCGCGCGGCTGGAATTTGAAATGCTTCACGGCATTGGTGACATATGCCTCATTCCGGTTCAGCCCGGCGTCGTTCAGCACCCGGTCCAGCAACTGTCCGGCAGGTCCAACGAAGGGGCGGCCGGAAATATCTTCCTGATCTCCAGGCTGTTCACCGACAATCATCAGTCGCGCATCGGTCGGTCCTTCGCCAGGTACTGACTGAGACGCGTCCTTGCAGAGTGGGCACCGCGTGCACGCCGATAGCGCTTTTCTTATTTCGGGCCATGTCTGATGCGCCGGGGCAGGGGCGGCCTTTCCGATCCGCTGGCGGGTCAGGACTTCGGCCAGCGGGTTCGGTGCGCGCTCGGGCTGAAGCTGCATGGATTTCGCCCTTTCTGATGCGGACGCAATCAGGTTCGGGATGAGGTCGGCTTCAGGCAGGTTCTTCCAGTATTTGCGCGGCATCTCCGAAGTCATCGCAGTCACTTTCAGGCGCGCTGGATTGAAGATCGATTTGAAATAGGTGCGCCATTGGTCCTCAACCGCGTCAGCCGGAGGCACATCGGACTTGCTTCCCCCGTCGGCGTAGCGAAGCGTTGTGCCGTCCCACGCGGCGGACATGGACGGTGTGACGATGACCCAGTCCATGTTTGGAAACCGGCGTTGGAAGAAAGGTGCGCTGAGTTCAAGTGTCCGATGAGTGGGTTCGAACCAGGCTGCAAACTCTTGCCGACCGACGCCCCCCGCATTTACCTGTCTGAACCGAACAAAGGCGTGGGTCTTGTGAACATCCCGCCGGATCGTCTTGTCGCAATCTTCCAACCATTTCACATCCGTTTCCGTGATACGGCTGAGATAGGCACCCTCCTGCTGGAGTCGCCACAGGATCCTGTAGAGCCGGATGAACCGGCTGGTGTCGGTGTGACAGACGACGCGTCTGGCGCGGTCAATAAACAGTTTCGGAACACGAGGTCTGGAAGACGAAGGCGGAGCGGGGTGCGGCTGGTAAGCGGGTGTTGCAAACAATGTTCCAGCGTCACCTGCAATGTGCCACTCGACTTCGTCCGGTTTGACGCCTTCGGCCAGTAGATGTCGGGACAATCTGCGCCAACCGTCAAAGTCTGTTGGTGACTGCAATTCGACAGTGATCATGAAAAAAGGTCCAACTGTCTTGGCCGCGAAACAAAGCGATCTCTCAAGCCAAGGGAATCGGTCAGATGGCCCGGCGACCAGTTTGCCGCTGTGATAAATGGCCGGATATTTTTCAGACTGCGTACGATCTTACCGAGGTCTGTCAGCGTCAATCGCGTATGCCGTCTCGCTTGAATGATGCGCTTGGCGGACGCCGGACCGAGCCCGGGTATCCGCAACAATTCTCCGTAGGAGGCCTTGTTGATATCCATTGGGAACACCCCTCGGTTCTTGAGTGCCCAAGCCAGTTTTGGATCGATGTCGAGATCCAGCATGCCGCCCTCGGCGACCGACGTGATTTCTGAGGTCGAGAAGCCGTAGAAGCGAAACATCCAGTCAGCCTGGTACAGGCGGTGTTCCCTGATCAGGGGCGGACGGATGGGTGGCAGGTCGGCACTGGCATCCGGCACCGGGCTGTAGGCGGAATAGTAGATGCGCTTCAGGCCATAGCCAGCATAGAGTCGCGAGGATGACTGCAAGATATCGGCATCGCTGGATGCGTCTGCTCCAACAATCATCTGGGTTGATTGCCCGCCCGGAGCAAAAGCTGGCGGCTTGGCACGCTTCAGCAGGCGGCTGGTCTTGGCATCCTTCGCATTGTCGATTTCGTGACGTATATCCGCCATCGCCTTGCGAATGGTCTGGCCGCTCTTTTCCGGGGCGTAGTGAGACAGTCCCTGTTCGGATGGAAGCTCGACATTCACCGACAGCCGGTCGGCGTAAATGCCGGCTTGGCGGATCAGTTCCGGGTCGGCCTCGGCGATGGTCTTCAAATGTATGTAGCCGAGAAAGCCATGGTCTTCCCTCAGGCTGCGGGCAACCTCCATCAATTGTTCCATCGTATAATTCGGAGATCGAATAATACCTGATGACAAGAAGAGGCCTTCGATATAATTGCGCTTGTAGAAGTCCAGAGTCAGTTTGACGATCTCGTCCACAGAAAAACGCTCTCGCTGCACGTTCGATGACGACCGGTTGATGCAGTAGCGACAGTCGAAGACACAAAAATTGGTCAGCAGCACTTTCAGAAGTGAAATACACCGCCCATCCGGCGCGTAGGAATGGCAAATTCCCATCCCTTCGGTGGATCCGATTCCGGCTGTGCCCAGTGCATTGCGTTTCCTGGACCCTGACGACGCGCAAGACGCGTCATATTTCGCAGCGTCCGCTAGAATTTCCAGTTTCTGTATGATCGTTCGACGCGCCATGATCTGTTCTCCAAGATATGGAACATATCACGAACACGCTGGGCCGCACTAATCTATGTCAGCGATTTGGTCGGAGTGCTCACCCACAACAGGTGTTACCTGGCCATTCAGGCGAGCCGGCGTTCTAAAGACGCCGAATGCTCGCGGGAGGACCGTGCAAGGCAAAATGCGATCAGTTTGTCCACTGCCATGGGGCGCCCCGTGAGGTAGCCTTGGATCGCATCGCAGCCGAGCGCCTTGAGTGCAGCATAAGTGGCTTCATCTTCGACACCTTCACATACCACCCGCATGCCCAGCGCGTGTGCAAGATCGAATGTGGATTTCAGGATCATGCGGTCACGCTGGCTGTCCCGGACATCCGAAATCATGCTCCGGTCGAGTTTCAGTTCATCGGCCGGCAGACGCTTGAGATAGGCAATTGAGGATTGCCCTGCGCCATAATCATCAATCGCCAGCTTGATTCCGGCATCGCGGAAGGCATTCGCTGAGCAGATGGCGAGTTCAGGCTGTTCCATCACAGCCGTTTCGGTGATCTCGATCGCAATCGTTGCGCCGGACTGATTGATCGTGTCAGCGAGCTGCCGACAGAAGTCGATCTCAAGCAGGGACCTAGCAGACATGTTCACGGCAATGGCGGCATCTACCCCCATCCGGCGCATCGTCGATTGATCTCGTATAGCCTGCTTGATCGCCCAGAGCGTCAGCTTGTCGATTGCACCGGTTTTCTCGGCGACGGTGATGAAGCTGTCCGGCGCGATCTGACCGAAGGCCGGATGGTTCCAGCGCATCAACGCTTCGACGCCGACAACTTCATTGCTTCTGGTACATATCTTGGGCTGATAGACGAGGTGGAACTCATCACGGTCCAGTCCCGCGTTCACTTCCGTCAGCAGGGCGAGCCTGAGCTGGGGATCTTCAAACTGGGCCTCTCCCCAGCGAACCAGGTCGCGTCTTGTCCGTCGGGCATGGTCCAATGACAAGGAGGCGCGGGACAACGCTGTCTCCTCATCGTCGGTCTGGCTTGCGATCATGGCGACGCCTGCCGAGAGCTCGATATGGAGCGACTGACCGGCGACGACGATCGTGTGTTGCAGCGCCGATCGAACGTCATCGATGCATTTGTCGACGCTGTCCTGGTCGCCCACTCTGATTAGCGTGCCGAGGACAGATGCTCCCAAATGGTAATGTGTAAGACCTGTGCCGGTTTCGTAGAGACGTTCGGCAGCCGACCGGATCAGGGTTTTTGCGTT
>NZ_DFME01000093.1:0-1859 GCF_002375605.1 Hyphomonas sp. UBA3601
GGCTCGGTCGGCTGGGCACAGGGCTATTCAGAGCCGGGATCAGGATCAGACCTCGCATCGCTCCAGTTCAGCGCCGTGCTGGAAAACGGGACCTATACGCTGAATGGCCACAAGATCTGGACCTCGGCCGCCCAGCATGCCGACTGGATCTTCCTGCTAACGCGCACCTCCAATGAGGGGAAGAAGCAGGAAGGGATTACCTTCATCTGTTGCCCCATTGATGCGCCCGGCGTGACGGTGAAGCCGATCATCACGATTGATGGCAAGCATGTGCTGAACGAAGTTTTCTTCGACAATGTCACCGTGCCGGAAGAGTTTCGCATCGGCGAAGAGGGTAAGGGCTGGACCTATTCGCAGTACCTGCTCGGGTTTGAGCGCACCTCCTATGCTCGCATCGGCGGCAAACGGGCCATGTTGCGCCATGTGCGCGAGATCGCTCGCTCCTTGCCTGAGAGCGGCAATTACCGCCTGATCGATGATCCGGGCTTTGCGCAAAAGCTGACCCAAGCAGAAATGGCGGTGGATGGCCTGGAGATGACTGTCTTCCGCATCCTCTCCGCGCTCTCCGCAGGCGGATCACCGGGCGATGCCGCATCCACAGTCAAAATCCTGGCAACCACGACCCACCAGCAGATTACCGAACTGATGCTGGATGCCGTCGGCCATTTCGGACAGCCCTTCGGCAAGAGCGGAGATCTGCCCCCAAGCTTGCCAGCCCATGCCGCGCCCGACGTCGCGACATATTTCGGAGGGCGCGCCCAATCGATTTATGGCGGCACCAACGAGATCCAGCGCAACATCATCGCAAAGAAGGCGTTGGGTCTCTAGCGTCCATCTGATCAGAAATCGTAGGCAATACCCTTGCGTTCCCAATCGCCATACCGAGTCGGCTCAATCTTGCGAGGGCCGCCACGCTCATTCTCCGGCAGCTTAGAGACGTCCTCAGCCATCTCGATTCGACGCGCATCTGCTTCTTCCAGCGCGCGGCGCGCCTCTGGTCTCAGGGTCTCGCGACGCGCGATTTCGGCCGCATCAGGAAAGTCCGGTGTGCTCATCTGCACTCCCCATTTCGTTAACAATCCCCATATAGGTTTCTGGGGAATTTAAACATCCCCCGACTGAAACCACTGGAGACGTGTCACCCATGGGTACCGCAAAAACCTTCATGTTACTGGCTGCGCTAACCGCGCTGTTCATGGCGGTCGGCTATCTGATCGGCGGTGTTCTCGGCATGGCAATCGCCTTTGTCGCTGCCGCTGGCATGAACGTATTTTCATGGTGGAATGCCGACAAGATTGTCCTGCGCATGCAGGGTGCCAAAGAGGTCACGCCGGAGACCTCCTCCCCCATGCTGCGCACATTTGCGGGTGATGTGGCCCGCATGGCAGAACGCGCTGGCCTGCCTGCACCGCGCGTCTACATTATTGAAACACCGCAACCGAATGCCTTTGCGACCGGGCGCAATCCCGAAAACGCCGCCGTCGCCGCGACGTCTGGCCTACTCGGCTCGCTGACCCGCGAGGAAGTCGCAGGCGTCATGGCGCACGAACTCGCGCATGTGCAAAACCGCGACACGCTGACCATGACCGTTACCGCAACAATTGCGGGTGCGATCGGCATGTTGGCAAATTTCGCGCTGTTCTTTGGCCGCGAGCGGGCAGGCCTCATCGGCTCTCTCGCAATCATGATCTTCGCGCCGATGGCGGCCGCCCTTGTGCAGATGGCCATCAGCCGATCACGGGAATACGAGGCCGACAAGCGAGGCGCAGAGATTTGCGGCAATCCGCTCTGGCTGGCCTCCGCGCTTCAGAAGATCGAACGCGGTGCCCGCGCCTCGGTCAACATGGCGGCCGAGCGTA
>NZ_DFME01000093.1:2012-4651 GCF_002375605.1 Hyphomonas sp. UBA3601
AGCGTACCCCCGCCATGGCGCACATGTACATCGCCAATCCCCTCAATGGACGCGGCGCCGACAATCTGTTCTCAACCCATCCGGCAACCGCGAACCGGATCGAGGCATTGCGCCGCATGGCAGCCGAGATGGGCGTCAGCTCCGAGACTGCGGATGCACCGCGTCGCCGGGCCGGACCGTGGGGCTGATCATGGCGCCAGACTCATGAGCGGCGCCCTGGCACGGCGCGCCGCAGCCGAATTGCTCATGCTGGCGCTGGACAGCCGCCGCACGCTGGACGAGGCGATGCTCAAATCTGACAACTTCAACGGGCTGGAAGGGCCAGATCGGGGCTTTGCCCGACTGATGGCGAGTGCCGCCCTGCGCGAACTTGGCCGCATTGATGCGGGTCTCTCACCCCTGCTGTCGCGACCACTCAACGCCACCAGCCCTGCCATTCGCGCCCTATTGCGCATTGGCGTGGTACAGCTTTGGCGGCTGGAAACACCGCCTCATGCCGCTGTGTCGGAGACGGTTGAAGCGGCCAAGGGCTGGCCGGATGCGCGTTCGGGAGGCAGTTTTCTCAACGCCGTGTTACGGCGCGCAGCCGACACACCGCCTGACCTTGATGCAATGCCCGCGAGCCTGATCTGGCCGGATTGGCTGGCCAGCCGGTTCACGAATGATCTTGGCGCCGATGGCGCAGAGCAACTCGCCGCGCACCAACTGCACGAACCGCCTATCTTCCTGTCTGCAAGGACCGACCCACGCGATGTTGCTAGTGCAACCGGTGGCGACCTATTGCCGACCGGTTCTGTCCGGCTGAACAGCGCGAATGTCGAGGCCCTGCCCGGGTTTGAAGCAGGCGGCTGGTGGGTTCAGGACGCCGCCGCTGCCCTACCCGCAAAACTGCTCAATGTGACCAGGACCGATCAGGTCGTGGATTTGTGCGCGGCGCCAGGCGGCAAGACACTTCAACTGGCGGCCACCGGTGCGAAAGTGACTGCCGTCGATCGGTCCAAGCCGAGATTGGAGCGCCTCAGGGAAAACCTTGCGCGAACGGGCTTGTCTGCAGACATCGTTGCGGCCAATGCCGATGAATGGCGCCCGGAGATTCCGGTGAACAAATTGCTGCTGGATGCCCCTTGCTCCGCATTGGGCACCTTGAGACGTCATCCAGAGGGCGCATGGATCAAGCGAGAGGAAGAAATTGATCGCTTTCCAGCAGCGCAGACGCGCCTCCTGACAGCCGCCGCCGACATGGTCACTTCGGGCGGCATCGTCATCTATTGCGTCTGCACCCCGCTTGACTCCGAAGGGCGCAATATCGTCGATCAGGCGATTACGGCGGAGCTTTATTCACGTCAGCCTGTATCCGAAGCAGAAATTCCCGGTTTCGAGCATTGCCTGACGCCGGAGGGCGATCTGCTGACCCTGCCGCAAGACGGCGCGGGGCATGATGCCTTCTACATTGCGCGCCTGCAGCGGACTTGATCGATTTCAATCCGCGCATGGTTTTCAAGCGGTAAACAGACTTGCCACAAAAAGGTCTCGCAGAGTTCATCTGCCATTCAGGGCGAATTGTGCAATGATAACCCATCTAATGTGCAGGGAGCACTCAACATGATTACCGAATTTTCTCCCCGGAAAGTTGCTGTGGGCGCATTTGCTGCCCTCGCTTTGGCACTCACCGGATGTGCAAGCAATTATGGCGCTGGGACAGCCACGCCAGGTGCGGTCGGTCAGGCTTCTACCGTTTATACCGGTACAGTGACTTCGGTGCGCGCCGTAACGATCCAATCGGACCGGTCCCTGATTGGTACCGCAACAGGCGCCGTGTTGGGCGGTCTGGCAGGCTCCGAGCTAGGTGGCGGCGACAAGGCCCAGACTGCGGGAGCCATTGGTGGCGCCGTCATCGGCGGCATCGCCGGTAACGCAGCTGGCAAGGCCGTCGGCAAGCAACAGGGTTATGCCTACATTGTCCGTTTCTCGACGGGTGACGTGAAGGAAATCATTCAGGGCGCGGATGTCTATATCGCGCCAGGTACACCAGTCGATATCATTGCCGGGGCTGATGGTTGGAAACTGGTTCCGGCCGGCGGCTACTAGGCCCGATCTCTACACTTTCGGACAGCCGGCCACCTTGTGTGGCCGGCTGTTCCAGCTTAGGGATTGCGCATGCGCGACGTGTTGATTTCCCCCTCGATTCTCTCTGCAGATTTCTCTCGCCTTGGTGAAGAGATTGCCGCCATAGACCATGCTGGCGCAGACATGATCCATATCGACGTCATGGATGGGCATTTCGTGCCAAACCTGACCTTTGGCCCTCCGGTGATCGAAAAGCTCCGCAAATGCACGGATAAGCCGTTCGATGTGCACCTGATGATCGCCCCCGTGGACCCGTTCATTGCTGCCTTTGCGAAGGCTGGCGCAAACATCCTCACGGTTCATCCGGAAGCCGGACCACATATTCATCGCACGATTCAGGCGATTCGCGCTGCCGGCATGAAGCCGGGAATTGCCTTAAATCCGGGCACACCCGCCAGCATCATGGAGCCCATACTGGACGATATCGACCTGATCCTGGTGATGTCAGTCAATCCCGGTTTCGGCGGTCAGACCTTTATCGACAGCCAGTTGCGCAAGGTCGAACAGCTGCG
>NZ_DFME01000093.1:4894-14959 GCF_002375605.1 Hyphomonas sp. UBA3601
ATCAGGTCGCTCAGACCAAATCTAAAAGTATAGTTCTTGACGGAATGGACGGTGGACGTGGGAGGCGGAGATAGCGAAATCCTTGCTGACCGCACGAGAACCGGCGCAGATGACGCCGCTCTCTGGCGCAGGTTTCGTGGAGCTTGTGGCGATGATGCCAAAGTCGGTGTCCTGCAGCGGCTGAAGCTGTCTGGGCCAATTCCTGATGCTTTTTCCCATCATCTGACCCCAATTGTGCCGACGGATGACCGGCGCGGCGAAGCGCTGATGCAGGACATATGGCGCATCGGCATGGAGCGTCTGACCCTCGCGCCGGGCCAACCGCCATGGTCGACTCCCCTTCCCTCCAAACACTTCGCCGATCGGCTGCATCGGTTTTCATGGCTGCCTGACCTGTTTGATCAGGGCGACCTTGGGGCAGAACGTGCCAGACGCTTTGTCGACGACTGGATCGAATCCCATGGAAGCTTCAATGGTTTCTCCTGGAGGCTGGCGCCTACCAGCGTGAGGTGTTGGAACTGGATGTTGTGCGGCGCGGCTCTTTTCGAATCAGGCTCCGCAGATGCCCAACGAACCCGGTCGGAATGCCTGGTTCGGCAAATCCGCTATCTTTCTGATCAAATTGACGCGGCAACCGATCCCAAAGCGCGCTGGTACGGTGCGGTCACAATCGTTGCAGGCGCATTGTGCATAGACCGCGCAATGAGCCTGGAGACCGCCCTCGCCAGACTGGACGCAGAATGCACGGCGCAAATCCTTCCCGATGGTGGGCATGTAAGCCGCAGCCCGTCGCGAAACCTGCGCGCTCTTGTGCATCTTCTGACGCTTCGGGACCTGTTCCGACGCGCTGGCCACCCGGAACCGGACTTCTTGGAGAAATGGGTTTCGCGCATGGGTGCAATGGTCGCCTTTTTTCGAGCCGGCGACGGCGCGCTCAGCCCGTTCAATGATAGCGACGAGGCGAGACCGGAAGTTGTCGAGGCGGCGCTCGCCCATTTGTCCGCTCCACCCCGCCGGTTCACTTTCGCGCCCAAATCCGGCTTTCAGAAGCTGGAAAAAAATAGTCTTCGGCTGATCCTCGATTGTGGCGAAGCGCCCGAGCGCCCCTTCAGCGATTTTGCCCATGCAGGCGCGCTTGGATTCGAGCTTTCGGACGGACCAAGCCGTCTTGTTACCTCTTGCGGTTATAGCGCCGAGGTGAATGTGGACTGGCAAGCCGCCGTGCGGCGCACGGGGGCCCACTCCACACTGATCCTGGCTGGTCGGGACTCATCCACATTCTCATTGAATGACGAATCACGTCTTCTTTCCGCCCATGGACCGGAAGGTATTTCAGCCAAACGCCTGGAAGAAGGCGACGAGATATGGCTCGATGCGCAGCATGGCGGATACAAGGCACCGTGTGGATTGCTGCATCGTCGCCGCCTTTTCATGTCGGGCGATGGCCAGCGATTGACGGGCGAGGACTCCCTTGTGAGACCAGTCTCTCAGCCGCCGTCGGATGACCGGAAGTTCATTGGCTTTGAAATTCGCTTTCACCTACATCCTACGGTCACAGCCATCATGGGCCGAGATGCCATTCGTTTGGTGTGCGATGACGGTACGGTCTGGAAGTTCAAGACAAGCCATGAAGGTGCGCGCCTTGAACGTACAGTTTATCTTGCGCGCGGCGTGGTTGAAAGACCCGAGCAAATCGTTATGGCTGGTTTTGCAGATCCTAACGGGGACGGACAACAGCCGCCGAATTGTATTCGCTGGGCATTTCTGAAGGAAAGATCCGCATGACGCCAAAACAGGCCGCTCGACGCGCCATGACGCTGACCCTCGGGTTCGACATCAGCATCGCGATCATTGCCATGGCGTTTTCCGGATTACTGGTCTGGTCGTCCGAGGCGCCCCGCGCTGACTTGCCCTTCAATTCGATCGCCATCAGCACCGCCTTCTTCGCTGCAGCCGTCGCACTATCTTTCCTCGTGCTTGGCATCCAGAAGCAGGTCTGGCGTCATATGGGCTGGCCGGATGCGGTGCGGATTTTCCAGGGGGTTTGTCTTGCAGCCCTGATCTACTTGCCGGTCATGCTCATGTTGAACGGGTTGCTGGCCACGCCCTTCGCCACATTGAGCGTTGCGCTCATCTTGTGGACGCTTGGCCTGTTCGCCGGACGCATGTTCGCTCTCTCCCGCACGACACACGAGCCGTTTCAAATCTTCAGCCCGGTCGCCAAGAACGGTCAGCCGGTTCTTCTCGTTGGTGATTCGCAGAGCTGTGTTCAGGTCATTCGCCGCATCCAGTCATCGGCCCAAAGCAGCAAGATTCGCCTGCTCGGACTGGTCGACGTGGAGGCAACCGAGCCGGGCCGCGCCATTCGCGGCATTCCAATTCTCGGCTCTCTCGACGAATTGGGCGACCTGATTGAAGTGTTGACGGTGCGCTATAAACAAACGCCATGGGTGGCTGTGACGGGCGCTGCACGTAAACGCGAGACGACGATCCGGGTACTTGAGACCGCTTCTAATCATGGCGCCGAAATCATGGCGCTGAATCGGGATGAAACGGCACAAGTGCTGGAGCCCGTTCGCCCGTCCGACTTGCTGTCGCGCCCGGAACGCCATCTCTGCATTGAGCCGGTCCGCGCTCTTGTGAGCAATGCGAACGTCCTGGTGTCAGGTGGTGGCGGAACGATTGGCTCGGAGCTTACACGCCAAGTTGCTCGGCTCGAACCCGCGTCGATTACCGTGTTCGATGCCTCAGAATTCAATCTCTACTCAATCGACATGGAATTGGCGGGCATCCTGCCCCCCAACCGGCACACGGCCCGACTGGGCGATGTTCGCGATATGAACCGTGTCCGCGACGTGTTCACGCGCGCAAAGCCGGATGTCGTCATCCACGCGGCGGCGCTGAAGCATGTTCCCTTGATGGAACGTAACATTTGCGAAGCCATTCTGACCAATGTGGCGGGCGCAGTGAACGCGGCCAAAGCCGCAGCGGCAGTCGGCGCGAAGAGCTTTGTCTTTATCTCCACGGACAAAGCGGTCGATCCGGACAATGTCATGGGCGCCACCAAACGCCTGGCCGAGATGGCCGTATCTCGGGTTGCAGCGCAAACCGGCATGGCCGCGTCTATTGTTCGCTTCGGAAATGTACTTGGCTCATCAGGATCAGTGGTTCCCTTGTTCGAGCGCCAGATCGCGGCGGGCGGCCCTGTCACTCTGACTGATCCCGGCGTGACCCGATACTTCATGACCGTCGAGGAAGCCTCTTCGCTCGTCCTTCAGTCGGCCGCACTTCAGGATCGCACATCAGAAACCGGCCTCTACGTTCTGGATATGGGCGAACCCATGCCGATCCTGCAATTGGCCGAAACCATGATCCGTATGAAGGGCCTGGTTCCAGGGGTCGACATCAAGATCACCACGACCGGCCTGCGCGATGGCGAAAAGATGCATGAGGTGCTGACCTATGAGCATGAAGCCGTAGTCTCCACCAAAGTGGACGGCATCTGGCAGGTCGAAAACCTGCATGCGCCTTCCGAGCTTTTTGAAAAGCGGCTCGGGGAGCTGATCGAGGCGGCATCCCGGCGCGAACGCTCTGAAGCCCTCCGCCTGTTGGGCGTTCTCGTTCCGGAATATGCCAGCGAGCGAGCCGAAAAGGCGCGACGCTGGAGCGCTTGACCCACGCCGCGGTCATGATACGCCCCGCGGCACAAGCATTCAGCCTGCGCCAAAGGAATTCTCAACATGACAGATGCCGCCACCCGCGGAGCTCCCGTTCGCATTCGCCGCGCCCTGCTTTCCGTGTCCGACAAGACCGGACTGGTGGAACAAGCTCAAAAGCTTGCCGCCAAGGGGGTCGAACTGGTCTCCACCGGCGGCACATCGAAACTTCTGAAAGAAGCCGGCTTGGATGTGAAAGATGTTGCCGACCTGACAGGCTTTCCGGAAATGATGGACGGCCGGGTCAAGACGCTTCACCCGGCGGTGCATGGCGGTCTGCTCTATCTGCGCGACAATCCCTCCCATGTGAAAGATGCCGAAACACACGGAATTGGCGCGATCGACCTGATTTATGTAAATCTCTATCCGTTTGAGGCGACGGTTGCCTCTGGCGCAAACTTCGACACTTGCATCGAGAACATCGATATCGGTGGTCCGGCCATGCTGCGCGCGGCGGCAAAAAATGGTGCCTTCGTCGCCGTCTGTACCGATGGCTTTGATGTCGACGCAGTGCTTGCTGAAATGGAGACAAATGATGGCCATGTCAGCGTCAGCCTCTGCCGCAAGCTGGCCGCGAAAACTTATGCCCGCACAGCGGCCTATGATTCCGCAATTTCCAATTGGTATGCAGACCAACTTGGCGAGAACGCTCCAGACTGGGCCAGCCTTGGGGGCAAGCTTCAGCAATCGCTGCGCTATGGCGAAAACCCGCACCAGAAAGCCGCCTTCTACGTGACCGGCGAGAAACGTCCCGGCGTGGCAACAGCAAAACAACTGCAAGGCAAGGAACTGTCCTACAACAACATCAATGACACAGATGCCGCCTATGAACTGATTGGCGAACTGGGTGATGAGATCCCTGCCGTCGCCATCATCAAGCACGCCAATCCATGCGGCGTTGCGCAAGGCCGGAGCATCATCGAAGCCTATCGTTCGGCACTGGCATGTGACTCGACTTCTGCCTTTGGCGGGATCGTCGCACTGAACCGCCCGCTGGACGAAGCAACCGCTCAGGAAATTTCCCAGGTCTTCACAGAAGTCGTCATAGCACCCGGAGCAGATGCAGCCGCTGAAGCAGTGTTTGCCAAAAAGAAAAACCTCCGCCTCCTGATTACGGAAGGCCTGCCGGACCCGGCTTCGACTGGCCGGTTCGTCAAGACGGTCTCCGGTGGCTTCCTGATGCAGGATCGTGACTTTGGCCGCATCGGCAAGGCAGACCTGAAGGTCGTGACGAAGAAAGTCCCAACCGAGCAGGAATTGAATGACATGCTGTTCGCCTGGCGCGTCGCCAAGCATGTGAAGTCCAACACCATCATCTACGCCAAAGACGGCGCTACTATGGGTATTGGCGCAGGACAGATGAGCCGGATTGACTCCGCACGCATTGCCGCGCGCAAAGCAGAGGACGCCGCAGACATCGCAGGCTGGCCTGAGCCAAAGACCAAAGGATGCGTTGCCGCATCCGACGCATTCTTTCCGTTCCCAGACGGGCTGCTTCAGGCCGCTTCAGCGGGCGCAACAGCCGTCATTCAGCCGGGTGGATCGATCCGCGACGATGAAGTCATCGCCGCCGCCGACGAGGCTGGCCTCGCCATGGTCTTCACCGGTATGCGCCACTTCCGCCACTAGAGAAAGATCCATGATGAAGCGCCCACTACGCGCCAGCCTTGTCGTTCTGGCTCTGGCAGCCGCCTGCGGCCAGCCAGCAAAACAGGATTCGGACGCAGAATTCCTGTCTCGATTGACTGCCCTGTGCGGACAGGCTTTTGAGGGCGAGATTGTCAGCAAAGATCCAGAAGATGATGCATGGCGCACAGAGCGTATCGTCATGCATGTTCGGGATTGTTCTCCGCAGGAAGTCCGTATTCCGCTTCATGTCGGCGATGATCGCTCCCGTGTCTGGGTCCTCCACAGTGAGGGACCCCGCCTGGCCTTGCACCATGCGCACACGCATGAGGATGGCAGCCCCGATGAGGTCACATGGTATGGCGGCGCACGTAATGACCAGGCCAGCGCCAGCCGCATGGCCTTTCCGGCGGATGATGCCACGAAAGCCCTGTTCGATTCTGAAGGCATTCCCCAGTCAAAAGACAATACCTGGGCGATCGAGGTGCGTCCGTCAGACAATTTGTTCGCTTATGAGATGAAGCGCCCGAAACGCTTTTTCCGAATCGAGTTCGTTACTTCACAACCCGTTGCGCCACCTCCTGCGCCTTGGGGCAGTGAATAAGGATTCAGAGACGGAAGCTGCCCTCGATCACTGTTACTGCACGACCGACAAGCTTGGCGCGATCGCCTTCAAGACGCGTATCGATCTTTGCGCCCCGGCCCGGATAGGCTTGGTAGCAAGACATCTCGTCCAGACCAAATCGCTCGCTCATGACCCGCGCCAGCATCGTGTGCCAACTACCTGTTGCAGGGTCTTCATCGATTCCGCTTCCTGGCGCGAAGAAGCGGCTGGTTACGGTGACACGATCCCCGCCAGCGGCAAAGCACCCGAAATTCCCACGATCCCAGCCTTCACCCGGCGCGCCAAGATCCTTTAGCGCCTTCAGGTTCGGTTTGAGCGCACGGACGTCCTCCGGTGTTTCAAACCGAGCCGCATAGAACATGCCGCCCCAAGCCTGAACAGGGCGCGTGCCAAGCGCATCCGCTACCTCATCCGTTACCGGAATTTCTTGAATGGGGGCCGATGGAAAGTCCATTTCCAATCGTCCATCTTTCAAACGCCGAACATGCAGGCGGCCGGACTTCATCGTGTCGAACGCAATTGCCTCACCGGTGTACCCAAGCTCCTGGTACAGCACATGTGCAGTTCCAAGAGTGGCGTGACCGCAAAGGGGAACCTCAACCGACGGCGTAAACCAGCGAAGCGTCCACACTCCCTCCCCCGCCGGAACGATATAGGCCGTCTCGGCGACGTTGTTTTCTGCCGCAATCGCCTGCAGGGTTTCATCCGGCAAGAATGTCTCCAGCGGCATGATGCACGCCTGGTTGCCTTCGAATGGCTTTGAAGCAAAGGCGTCAATTTGGTAGAACGGCAAAGTCGGCATGACAGAGTCTCCAATCAGGACGACTGAATGCCACGGGACGCGTACTTGGAAAAACGATGATTTCTGAACGGTCGTTGAGGCGGTCTATTCCTCGTCAAGTACCCAACCATGATGAACCGGACCATGGCCGGTCCCGAACCCCTTGGCCGCGCGAATCGCTCTCAGCAAGTATTCCCGGGCCTGTTCAACCGAGTCCGGAACACTTTTTCCTTGTGCCAGAAGCGCGGCAATGGCCGACGCCAGTGTGCAACCCGTTCCATGGGTCGAACTCGTCTCGATCCTGCGGCTTTCAAACACCCATTCACCCGTCGTCGTCTGCAACACATCCGTGATGACATCTCCGCCAATATGCCCGCCTTTGACCAGCGCGCCATTCGCACCAAGTTCCAGCAGGGCCTCAGCGGCACGGCGCTGGCCACTGACCGTATCCACCGCCTTCCCGGTCAATACTTCCGCCTCGGGGGCGTTGGGCGTCACGAGGCGCGCGTTCGGGACAAGTTCGGACCGGATCGCCTCAACCGCTTTTGCGTCAACCAACCGGTCACCCGATGTCGCGACCATGACAGGGTCGATGACACGCGGCACCAATTGAGCACGCTCCGACAACAGTTCCGCAACCGCTTCGACCAAAGGGGCGGACCCCAGCATACCAGTCTTGATTGCGTCGGCGCCGATGTCCGCAAGCGTGACCCGCATCTGCCCGATCACGCCCTCAAGGGGCACTGGCCACACGCCATGTACGCCGCGCGTATCTTGCGCTGTGATGGCGGTGATGGCGGTCATCGCATAACCGCCAAGCATGGTGACCGCCTTGATATCAGCCTGAATACCCGCACCACCGCCGGAATCAGATCCGGCGATAATGAGGACGCGGCCTTGAGGGCCGTCTGGCATTGCCATGTCGATCAGACCTTGATGCCGGCCTTCGCTGCGTCAGCCAGGAAGGTTTCCAGACCCTTGTCGGTCAACGGATGCTTGACGAGGCCCTTGATGACAGATGGCGGCATGGTCGCCACATCTGCGCCAGCCAGCGCCGATAGTTTGACGTGATTGGCTGTCCGGATCGACGCAGCAAGAATTTCCGTATCAAACAGGTAATTGTCATAGATCTGGCGAATATCAGCGATCAGCTCCATGCCGTCGACATTGATGTCGTCGAGACGTCCGATGAAAGGCGAGATGAATGTTGCGCCGGCTTTGGCCGCCAACAGCGCCTGGTTAGCCGAGAAGCAAAGCGTGACATTGACCATCGTGCCGTCATCCGACAGCGTCCGGCAGGCCTTCAGGCCTTCCAGCGTCAGCGGAAGCTTTACGGCAACGTTGTCAGCGATCTTCGCCAATTTACGGCCTTCAGAGATCATCCCGTCATAGTCGGTCGCAACAACTTCCGCGCTGACCGGGCCGGGTACGATCTCGCAGATCTCCTTGACGACATCCGCGAATGGGCGGCCCGACTTCGCGATGAGTGACGGGTTGGTGGTAACCCCGTCAATCAGTCCGGTCGCCGCCAGTTCAGCAATATCGCCAGTGTCTGCGGTATCTACGAAGAATTTCATGTTCAGGATCCTGTTTGCCTAAGCGCCTCAGATAGACGGGCGACCGATGGATGTATACTTGAAACCACGAGCCGCCATGTCGTCCGGTGAATAGATGTTCCGGAGGTCTACCACAATGTTTGTGCTGAGGGCTTCCTTGATTCTTTCAAAATCCAATGCGCGGAACTGGTCCCATTCAGTGATAATCACCATCGCGTCGGCATCCTGAACGGCGTCATACGCGCTCTTTGCGAATTCGATATCGCTCAGCAGATGCGCTGCTTCATCCATAGCTTCCGGATCATATGCCCGGATCTTGGCACCGGCCGCTTGCAGAGCCGGAATGATGTCCAGGCTTGGCGCGTCGCGCATGTCATCCGTGTTTTGTTTGAACGCGAGACCCAGCACACCAATTGTCTTGCCGTTCACGTCGCCGCCCATGGCCGCAATGACCTTCTCGGCCATTGCCTTCTTGCGCGCCGCGTTCACCTCAACCACCGTATCGACGATGCGAACGGGAGAATTATGGTCGTTGGCCGTCTTGGTCAGCGCCAGCGTGTCTTTCGGGAAACAGGACCCCCCATAGCCGGGACCGGCATTCAGGAATTTCTTGCCGATCCGACCATCCAGGCCAATTCCGCGAGAGACCTCCTGAACGTTCGCGCCGACTTTTTCGCAAAGATCCGCCATCTCATTGATGAAGGTGATCTTCACAGCGAGGAAGGCGTTGGCGGCGTATTTGATCAGTTCAGAAGTACGCCGGGCCGTAAACAGAATCGGCGTCTCATTCAGGAAGAGTGGACGATAGAGTTCCTGCATGACTTCACGGGCGCGATCATCATCGGTTCCAACAACCACACGGTCGGGAATCTTGAAGTCCTTGATCGCCGCGCCTTCACGCAGGAATTCAGGATTGGAGACGACAGCAAATTCGCCATCAGGGCGCTTCTTGCGGATGATTTCCTCAACTTCGTCGCCCGTGCCGACCGGAACAGTCGATTTGGTGACGATCACGGTGAAGCCATCCATGAGTTCGGCGATCTCTTCAGCCGCCGCGTAGACATAGGATAGGTCCGCATGTCCATCGCCGCGCCGTGAGGGCGTGCCGACCGCAATGAAGACGGCGTCGGCATCGCGGATCGCATCCTTGGCTTCGGTCGTGAAGAACAGGCGCTCTTCCTTGACGTTCTTCTCAACCAGGCTGTCGAGCCCGGGCTCGAAAATCGGCATGATGCCGGCTTCCAGCTTTTCAATCTTGGATGCATCCTTGTCGACGCATGTTACAACGTGCCCAAAATCGGCAAAACAGGCTCCGCTGACAAGGCCGACATAGCCCGTTCCAATCATCGCAACGCGCATGAAAAATCCTCACAAGATACTAGTGTCTTCGCGGCAGGGGGTGCGATTTTTATGCCAGTTGGTCAAGGGGCTGAGTGTGCCATTCTGGCCAGTTCACCAGAGGGCACTTCCCACCGGCCCACGCGGGTTGCTGCGAGACATTATGCCCGGTTAAAATGGATCAGGCCCGCTCCGGGCGATACAGGCCTGATCATGTTCTAAAGAGTTTCCCTTGGCAGAAAGGGATCAGATTTCCTGATTATATGCTCCGACTTCCGGGTGCTTGCCGAGGCGCGGCTTGATTTCCTTGTGGAAGAGGCCCCGCATATCATCGGCGCTCGTCATGGATTCAACCACCACAACCAGTTCCGGCTTGTTGGAGGACGCACGTATAAGAACCCAGGACCCGTCTTCCAGTGTCAC
>NZ_DFME01000093.1:15073-16387 GCF_002375605.1 Hyphomonas sp. UBA3601
GAAGTATAGGCAACGCCCAGCTCCCCCTTCATATCGGCCATTGTCTTGCCCGGATTGCGATCCAGCATTTCGAGAATGGCCTTCGCCGCAACCAGCCCATCATCATAACCAAGCCCAATTGGAGGCTGGAAGAAGAAATGACCGGACTTTTCAAAACCTGCCAGCGCGCCCAACTCATTGGTGCGGCGCTTGATGTAGGAATGGCCGGTCTTGTAGTAATCGACCGTCGCACCGTTTTCCTTCAGCACGGGATCGGTCTTGTAGAGGCCGGTTGACTTCACATCGACGACGAAAGTCGCGTCCTTGTAGAGTTTCGACAAATCGCGCGCCAACATCAGGCCGATCTTGTCCGCGAAGATTTCCTCGCCTGTATTGTCCACAACACCACAGCGGTCGCCATCACCGTCAAAACCGAGCGCGACATCTGCGCCAAGATCTTTGACGGCTTTCGACATTTCATGCAGCATTTCTGCATCTTCCGGGTTGGGATTGTATTTCGGGAACGTGTTGTCGAGGTTGCAGTCCATCTCGACAACTTCTGCGCCCATCATACGCAACGCATCCGGCGCAAAAGCGCCCGCAGTGCCATTGCCACACGCCGCAATCACCTTGATCGGACGACTAAGCTTCGTATCGCCAACGACTGCCTTGATATACTTGTCCCGCAAATCATCGACCCGGAAATGACCGCCGCCCGCACGGGGCTGAAACTCGCCACCCATGACGATTTCTTTCAGGCGGCCCATCTCAACTGGTCCGAATGTCAGCGGCTTGTCGGCCCCCATCTTGACCCCGGTCCAGCCATTTTCGTTGTGGCTCGCTGTCACCATGGCACAGCAGGCTGCATCCAGCTCGAACTGGGCCCAATACACCATTGGCGACAGGGCGAGGCCCACATCCAGTACTTCACAGCCGCCCTGCACCATGCCGAGAATAAGCGCGTTCTTGATCGGCTGACTGATCGAGCGGAAATCATGCCCGGTCACTACTTTGGGCTCGACCCCCAATTCATGGAACAGCGTTGCCATGCCGAGGCCCAGCGCCTGAACACCGGTGAAATTCAGTTCCGGTGCCTTCTCCTTACCGATTCCGTTGAACCACCAACGCGCATCATATTCGCGAAAGCCTGTTGGCTTCACCAGCGGCAGGGTCTCGAACTCCAGCGTGTTTGGCTTAATGTCAGCCAGCGGTTTGGGCATCATATGCGTACGTCTCCGAAGATTTTGTGCGTCCCTACAACACGAATGTGTCACTTCGACAAAGAGTATGCAGGTTTCGCGCCACAGGGGAAACCTGCGAGTTTCAAGGGCGGAT